>DMJL01000120.1:551-14381 GCA_003451785.1 Bacteroidales bacterium | reverse complement strand
GTAATCAATCCTAAAGCTTTCATTGCATCCATAGATTCGCACCAACCCGGATGCCTAAAAGTTCCCCGCATCATAGTTTTTACTTCGGGTATGCCATACAACGCTATGTAGGGCATACTATCGCGATTGGGGTAAATCTCTAATGATCCAACTTCAGGAAAAAGTATTTTTAATGGTTTTTTAAAAAGATCTTTCGTGGGTACATCAACCACATTACCATTGCGCAGAAATTTTGCGTTGTTGTTGCCGGCCATTACTACACCTTTGGGGCTCCAAGAGAATTTGTATCTGAATGGGTTGTTGGCTGCCTCCGGAGCTGGCAGTGCCCCGCAAATGCTATAAAATTCATCAACGCTTCCACCTTTGCCATGTATATGGTCAATGATTCGCATAGCTCCCATGTGGTCGATACCCGGATCGAGTCCTAATTCATTTAAAATCAAAATACCAGCATTCTCAGCATCCGTATGCAGTGCATGCATTTCGGGCTTCACATAGGATGTTGTAAGCATATCCTTGCGATGTTTGATGCAGCATTTAGCTACCATCACATGATAAATCCAAGGAAGCAGGCTCACGGTAATGTCGTGCTGCGCTACCAATGCTTCGAGTTCGTCGGTCTTATCAACAGTCCATTCTACGGCATTTCCATTGGGGTGTCCCATGATTTTTTCTTGTGCTTCCAACAAATATTGGGTAGCAACGGTTACGAATTTTCCTTTTTCGAGTAAATACGATATGATGGGCTTGGAAATCATGCCCGCCCCAAGTATTAGTACTTTCTTCATAGATTATAGTTTTATTTTATTCCTTGCAAGCCCAATGAATGGTTGCCTAATGGCGAAATTTTCTTCGGCCGCGATTACAAAATGTCAGTGATAACGAATTGGGAAGCACCCTGCCTTTTCGCAGGTAAACATTCCATGATGGAATTTGGTGGGCTACTCTTATGGTTTCTAACATAAACGGATTTTCGTCGTTATGGAAAGTTTCTCCATTGATTAGGGTAAACGATTGTGCAGTATCCAAAACAAAATCCGGTTTTAGGTAAAATCTAAGAAAGGTTTGTGCAACAATATTTCTATCATTTGGCACATTATCCCAATCAACTTTTCCATAAATCAGCCGATCTAAACGGTTGGGTGCTTTACTCCAAAATGGAGAATTTACAACATGGTTTTGATAAAAAGTTTCATAACCGAAAACACCATTCTCGAAATGCCAAACTTCTTCGTACGCATAAAGTGTGCGGAAATCCCATTCTACCCATGCCAGAATTTTGCCCGAAGGAATATCTATTGTACCCGAATACCATTGGGCGAAAACACCGTGGTCAGCAATCCTATCGGGAAACAAGGTGTGCAAATCTGCTTTTATGGTTCGGTCGGCGCAGTTCACAATATTGGTGAGAAACAAACTATCGTTTTTCAGTGTCCAAAAGGCGATATAACTCCTTGGGCAGGAAGTTAGAAGCACCAATTCATCGGATGGAAACAAGCCCAATGTGGAGCGATCCAGATTTTCTAAATACTCCAAGGGAGTTGATAGTATTTGAAAAGTATCGGCATGTTTTACTAACATATCCGTAAATCTACCGGTTGCTTGCAGTGAGGCAATGGTGGTACAGAATGTAAAGAATAATGCCAAGATTTTCATCTGCAACGCATTTGTATTTATCGAATCAGAAGTAATTCGCCATTGTATTCGTTAAGAGTTAATTGAAATTCAATACAACGCGTATTTTATCCTAATTTCTATTTTTTGCTGCTATTTTATTTC
Organism: Bacteroidales bacterium; assembly: GCA_003451785.1. Taxonomy (GTDB): domain Bacteria; phylum Bacteroidota; class Bacteroidia; order Bacteroidales; family UBA7960; genus UBA7960. Next base: position 12,602 of record DMJL01000120.1, on the reverse strand, counting down.
ACTTTCTCCAAATGCCCTTCCAAGTATTTGTAAGCTGGTGTTAGCGAGCCTTTGTGAACGATTAGTGCGCGTTTGAGTGGTGCCGGCAGGCAAATCTTGTCGAAAGGTTTGCTATAGTCGGCTATGGCAATGGGTTCTATATAGTTTTCCAATGCATTGGAAAAGAACTCCGAAGCATCTCGTGGAAGTTCGCTTGGTAGGATATCCACTGCCATTACGCTCAGTCCTTCTCCTTCAAATCCCATAGTGGGTTGCTCTGTGAAGGGGTTATACACAAACACCGGATCATCAATGGCAGTTCCCTTGTGTGTAATTTCCACCGAACCATTGGGGTCGCAGGTTACATCGCCAATCACCATCAACTTGGGTACACCCTGCGAAAATGCTTTTTTCACATAATCCTTAGTTACAATGCGCGGGTATCGGGCATCCCAATACATGCCGTTGAGCAAAACGGATAGCCGTGGTATAAACTTTTCAAAATCGGATTCATAATGCTCCGGATTTTGGTAATAGTCGTTCAGATCGAAGGGACCGCCCGCTATATGCCTCATCATGTGGTTTTCCCTAAAAACCGTTTTGTAGAGAAAATTGTTGGGGAGCTTTTGGAATTGGTCTAATTTCAGAAGTTCTTCTGGCTCGAGTTCCATACTTGGCAGCAAATTGGCTATTTCTTGCGCACCGGTCGAAACATTTCCGTATCCTGTGAATCCAATCGTGATTGGAGCTACCTGCTCAGGTAATCCCCTTTCCAAAATTTTTCTACCTACTGCGGAGATTTGCTTCTTTGCTACGGATAGGGAAGGGTATTTGTGTGCTTGTTGGATTTCTAAAAAGGGATTATCGGGATACCCCAAAACGCGCAATCGCTGGCCCAATGCCCAAAAAGTATTAATCATGCCGGCAATACCCGCATATTTGCCAAAAAAGATGAGTCTTTTGTTTTGTTCATCAACAATCCTTTCATAATCTATCAAACTGCAACCCAGATCCATGAGTCGCTTTAGCATGGGCATATTGTAGGGCTGTCCTTTTATCACATGACTAAAGAAAACATAGGTTTTACCTGCTTCTAGTGATTCGATAGGTATTTCTTTTAGTCCAAAAATCACCGGGCAATCTTTCAAATCCGATTGAATATTTGCGCCCGCTTTTCTGTATTCGTCGTCGGTGAAAATTCTTTTGGGAGAGGATTGTACTAAAACTTGTAGTTGTTTTTTTCGTATGAGTTTTTCTACCATGCAAGGAGCAATTGCAGCCCGGCGCTCCATTGCATATTTATCTTCATGCCGTATTCCAATAGTTCTATTCATAAACGCTTATAAATATGGGTGTAGGATATTGTATAAATATTTGCGGCAAACATAGCGAAAAAAACACAGGAATGGCGTTGTTTTGCTCAAAAAATTGAATACCTCCGAATTTGGGCTTCCTTTTTTTTAATGGCCAAATAGTAAAAAACGGATAAAATTGCGGTACCGAAAGAACTCGATATGGTCAAATTTCATCAGATCTAAACTTAGGGCTATCATTCATTTTATTGCAGCAAAGGCATTAATGCGGAAAGGCGGTTCTAAAAAGGAATTTTATTCTTAATGCGTGCAATGCGATTTGCAAACCTGGTACTCCCTTGCATTAGATAAACGATTTTGGTTTAATTTGTTTTTCTGTCATTTAAATGCTGAATAACAATCGATTTGTATGCCAAGTAATTTTTTTAAGGAATAGTTTATTTGCATTTGTTTTATAAAAATGCCCTCATTACTTGCAAATTGACAGAAATATTAACTTTGGACGAACCATAAAGCTATTCATGAAATTTTCAGACCCGTTTAAAATATTATCACCAAACGAAAGGTGGGCACCTTCACAAAGCCAATTGGATGCTTTTCAGAATGCGTATGAAAAGTTGCTGGCGCCATTGGTATATAAAATCAGACTTGCTGTTGCAAAATGGCGTGAAAACCATTACGATGGAGCATCCGAAACCACGAAAGCACTTTTGAATTTTTGGTTTAATCAAGAGCATTTAATCGCTCAAACCAAGTTCAGCTTTTTCTTTGCTCAACGAGAAGCAATAGAATCTATCGTTTATTTGTATGAAATAGCCAATGCGAAGGACAAATACGAATTGATGAAATTCGATTCATCGGGTCGCATAAGCACGGGTATGTTCGACGAATATTGGCCTCGATATGCAGTGAAGATGGCGACTGGTGCGGGTAAGACTAAGGTTATGGGCTTGACATTGGTTTGGGCATATTTCCATAAACATTATGAAGCCAAAAGCACACTAGCAAAAGATTTTTTGTTGATTGCACCCAACATCATCGTGTTGAATCGCTTAAGAAAAGATTTTGATGGACTGAAAATGTTTTTTAACGAGCCTTTCATTCCTGACAATGGCTTTTACGACAAAGACTGGAAAAACGATTTTCAATTATCGTTGCACATTCAGGACGATCTGAAGCCCATCACAGAATCCGGCAATATTTTTCTTACCAACATTCACCGTGTGTTTTTCAATGAAGAACCAGAACAGAGTTTTGAAACAACTTTTTTGGGAGTAAAACCAAAATCCGATGCAGATACTTCAAAAGGCTTAGATCTTGGCAAAATTCTCAGAAGCGATAAAATTAGCAATCTAATTGTGCTGAATGATGAGGCACATCATATTCACAATAGCTCACTCGCTTGGTACAAAAGCATTGAAGACATCAACAACAAATTAAAACTGAAAACAGGAACCGGAATCTGTTTACAAACGGATTTCACTGCAACACCTCGACATAACAACGGGGCAATTTTCGTGCAGACTATTTGCGATTATCCGTTGGTAGAAGCCATCAAACAGAATGTTGTTAAATCACCTGTTTTGCCGGACGAAGCTTCGCGACAAAAAATTCAAGAAAAGGAAAGCAGCGATTTTGTAGAACGATATCGCGACTATATGCATTTGGGTTTTTTGGAATGGGAACAGCAGTATGAAGAACTTAAAAATTACAAAACCCCTATTCTGTTCATAATGACCATGAGCACCAAGGAAGCAGATCAGGCTGCAGCTTTCTTGGAAGCCAATTACCCGATTATGAAAGATTCGGTTTTGACTATTCACACCAATACTTCTGGCGAAATAAAAGAATCAGCATCCAACAAAAAAGACAAGGATGCATTAGAGAAATTACGCAAAGCTGCAGACGATATTGATAAAGACCACTCACCTTACAAAGCCGTTGTTTCGGTTTTGATGCTTCGCGAGGGGTGGGATGTCAGAAATGTATCCACCATAGTGGGGCTTCGTCCTTATGGAGCGGATTCAAAAATCCTTCCTGAGCAAACCATTGGAAGGGGATTAAGAAAAATGTTTGCCCTCGATACTCCCGAAAAATTGGTTATTGTTGGAACACCTAAGTTTTTGGAATTTGTGGAAGAACTAAAAACCGAAGGCGTGGAATTTCAATACAGTCCAATGGGAAAAGGTACTAAAGGAAAATCGCCAGTTATAGTGGAAGTGGACAACGACCATCCTGGCAAGGATTTGGAAAAGTTAGATATTCCTATTCCACAAATGAGTCCGAGAATTTACCGGGAGTTCAAGAATTTGGAAAATATAGATGTAGGTAAATTCAAAAACGAAAAAGTTCCGCTTAAAAAATTCAGCACCGACGAGTTGAAGGAGATTGTGTTCAATGATATTGATGGAGATTTTTCGCATAAAACTGTTTTCAAAGACACTGTTCCCGACTTTCGTAATGTAATTGGCTTTTTCACAGCTTCTATTCTCAAAGACAGTCGCTTAGTTAGTGGCTTCAATATTCTTTATCCCAAAGTGGAAAGCTTTATCAAATATCAGCTTTTTACCCATGAAGTTGCATTGAGCGACCCGCAAACGCTTAGAAATCTATCGGAAATAAAACCTAAGGAAATTCTACGCACCATATTCAAAAAAGCCATTGATGAATTGACGGTAACCGATAGAGGAACAGCGGAAGTGAAAAACTACATTTCGCTAAAAACGACCAAACCCAAGGTTGCCGAAAACCAACCTTTCCTTGTGCCGAAAAAATCGGTTTTCAATAAAATCATTGGCGACAATGCTTTTGAGCTTGAAGTAGCATCATTCCTTGAGAATCGTTTTATAGATGTAATTGCCTTTGCCAAAAATACCTTAGGCGTGGGCGGTGTAAATTTCAAAATTGAATATCAGGCACAGGACGGAACTATTCGGGAATATTTCCCTGACTTCTTTGTAAAAACCGGCATAAATACTTTTTTTATTCTGGAAACCAAAGGCAGAGAAGATGTGGATGACATGCGCAAAATCAAACGATTGATCACTTGGTGCCATGACATCAACAATGCCCAAAGCGATTACACCTACAATCCTTTGTATGTAAAGCAGGAAAAATGGGAAGATGTGAAAAAAGACTTAAAATCATTTGCTGACCTTTGTGAAATTTTCAAAGTAGAATGAAAGAAACACAGTTTATAGAAAAGAAAAGGTTGGATATAGTTACAGGCAAGAAGGCCGATTGGAAAGAATTAGCCAAAGACTGTGTATGCTTTGCTAACAGCAGGGGCGGCAAAATACTTATTGGCATTGCCAACTACGAAACCATGCCTCCGGCAGACCAGAAAATTGATGAAAATCTTCCTTCATACATTAAAAAGAAAATAGCTGAACATACGATAAATGTGGGTGTGAATGCCAAAATCATCACAGCCGAGAACAAAGGTGAATTTGTAGAGTTGGAAGTATTCTTTAGTGCATCCACTATGGCTTCTACCACAGATGGGCGCTACTATTATCGCAGCGGTGATACCTGTGTGCCCCTGCTGCCCGACGAACTGATACGATTGTTTACAGATAAGCCTTCATTTATTTGGGAAACCCGCAAAACAAAAATCCCTGCAACAGAAATTGAACCGGAAAAATTTGCGCGGTTCAAATTAAATCTCCAACAATCTACGCGCATCACACCCCATATTAAAAACAAAAGTGATGATGAACTACTTGAGCATTACTTCTTTTCAGAAGACAAACTATTGACCAATCTTGGTGTGCTTTGGCTGGGTAAGCGCAACGACCGCGCAAAATTGCTTTATGCACCCACTATCCATTTTCTCAAATTCGATGAATTTGGGCAAAAAGTAAACAAAATTCTTTGGGAAGACCATTCCCTCAATCCTATAGAATTGATTGAAGCTGTGTGGACAAAAATACCCGATTGGAAAGAAGGCGTTGATGTTGCCGACGGTATGTTCCGCAAGTTTGTTCCCAATTACGAAGAAGAAGTTATTCGGGAGTTGATGGCCAATGCTTTGGTTCATAGGCCATATACCACCAGAGGCGATATTTTTATCCATCTGTATGCCGACCGATTGGAAGTTATAAACCCTGGTCTTTTTCCTATTGGGGTAACTGCTGCCAATGTTCTTCATAAGAATGTAAGGAGAAATCCCTATTTAGCGCATGTGTTCTACGATTTGCATTTAATGGATAAAGAAGGCTCGGGTATCGACAAAATGTATCAAGTGTTGTTGTCCAACGCAAAGCCCATGCCCGTTCCATTTCAGGGAGACGATTATGTGAAATTTACAATCCATAAACGCATCGCAAAAACCGAAATAGTTTCCTTAATCAATAGAGCGAACCAAGAATTTCCATTGAATACAAAAGAGTTGATCTCATTAGGGCTGATTGCGCAACACAACTCCATATCGGCTGTAAATTTTTCAAAAGAACTCAATTTGCCCGACACCCCAAATGTGGTGAGTAATTGGATGGGCAGATTAATGGAATGGAAATTAATAATCGCGAAAGGAAAAACTAAGGCAACAGAATATTTGGTGAATCCTGACTTTTTGAAGAAAGCCAATTTTAAAGGGCGCACTAACCTGAAACGCATTGAAAACCACCGCTTAGAAGAGCTAATTTATCAGGATGTGAAGATATATGGGCCCACTGCTTTGGGCGAAATTCACAGGCGAATTGGGGAAGAATTGCCTAATAATAAGGTGCGAAAAACCATTTATGCACTGGTGGAGAAAGGCATATTACAGCCCTCGGGCAATAGACCCCACATAAAGTATGTTATAGACCAAATAGGGTGAAATAAATGGCTGTTTTTCTTGAAAATGCCCAATAAAAATGCCTTATGAAGTGCAAGATATTAAATATCAATGACTTATATTAGGAAATACACCGTGAAATAAACAGCAAAAAGTCTATCGAAGCGTAAGAAAATGAAAAAACTACAAAAATGAATTTGAACGATACCGATAAAAACCGAATCATTGAACTGATAAAGTCAGGCTCAAAACTGCCTAAGGAATATATTTACAAATTGTTTGCTGACGAAGAAGATGTTTTCCTGTTTTGGAACGGGCGTAAAGAAGAAGTTACCAATGTAGCCCTGCCTTTTCATAGCATTGAGCATATTGACGAGCCGCGTAAAGAAGAAAAAAAGAAAGGCGAAAAATTTGAAATGTTCGACACCCGTGGGCGACAACTCAAAGGCTGGACCAACAAACTGATATGGGGCGACAATAAGCTAATAATGTCATCATTGGCTAATGGCCCCATACGAAACGAAATAGAAAAGGAAGGAGGAATCAAGCTCATTTACATTGACCCACCTTTTGCAGTAGGTTCCGACTTTGGTTTCCATATCGAAATCCATGGCGAAACCGCCGAGAAAAAACAAAACATCATAGAAGAAATTGCCTATCGCGATACTTGGGGCAAGGGCATTTCTTCATACCTATCCATGATGTACGAACGATTGAAGCTAATGCACAACTTGCTTGCAGAGGATGGAAGTATTTATGTGCATTGTGATTACCGGGTTAGTGCCTACTTGCGACTCTCATTGGATGATATTTTCGGGAAAAGTAGCTTTCAAAATGAAATAATTTGGCGTAGAGCGAATAGTCATAATGATGGAAATCGATTTGGGGTAATAACAGACACTATTTTTTACTACAAAAAATCTGAAAATTTTATTTATCATAAAGTTTTTTTACCGCGGACGGAGGAAGAGACAAAAGATGAATACAATCAAATTGATAATAACACAGGTCGCATGTTTAAAAGTGTGTCAATGAATGCTGCTGGTCAAGGCGAACCAAAATATTTTGGTGAAATGGGCTTAATTAAGCCCCCTACTGGCACCCATTGGAGGTGGTCGCAAGAAAGAATAAACGAAGCAATAGAGAATGGGATTATTTATTTTACTAAAAATGGAGTACCAAGATACAAGCAGTTTCCTGAAACTATAGAAGGAAAGCAAGTACAAAACCTTTGGTTTGATTTTATGGCAATTTCTTCACAATCTAATGAGCTAATTGGTTACCCCACCCAAAAACCCGAAGCTCTATTAGAACGCATTATTAAGGCCAGCAGCAACGAAGGCGATTTGGTAGCCGATTTTTTCTGTGGTAGTGGCACTACGGCAGCAGTGGCCGAAAAATTGGGGAGAAAATGGATAACCACCGACCTGGGGCGTTTTTCCATTCATACTGCCCGCAAGCGTTTGATTGGTGTGCAGAGAGAGCTACAAGCCGCAGGCAACGATTTCAGGGCTTTTGAAATTCTGAATTTGGGTAAGTATGAACGGCAGTTTTTTATGGACGACCTTAGCCGCGGGGCGGAGTATGCCGAAGCCAATGGCAAACGCCAGGTCAAAGAAGATCTGTATGTGAATTTGATTTTGGAAGCCTACAAAGCCAAAAGGCTATCCTCCTTTGGTGGAAACGGCGGGGGAGTATTGCACGGGCAAAAAGTTGGCAGGTTTGTACACATTGGGCCATTGGATGTGCCAGTTACACAAAGCCGATTGATGGACATTTTTGAAGAGTGCCGCAAAAACCTCTACACCCAAGTAGATGTTTTGGGATTTGAATTCGAAATGGGCTTAACACCCCAATTCATTCAGGAATTAAAAGAAAAAGGTGTTTCTATTACGCTGAAATACATTCCCAAAGAAGTGTTCGACAGACGCGCAATAGAAAAAGGGCAGGTGAAATTCTTTGATGTAGCCTATCTGAACACCCGAGAAAAAGTCAAAGGAAAATCTGTTGCCATTGAGCTTACCGACTTTGTTACCCACTACACCCAAGACGATATCGAAGAATTGCAACAGTCAATGCGGGCAGGGAGCAAAGTAGTGATAGAAGATGGTCAGATTATCAAAGTTGAAAAAGATAAAAATGGCATCATTACCAAGACCATACTTACGAAAAATTGGCACGATTGGATTGACTATTGGGCTATAGATTTCAACTACGAAGACAAGAAAGAAATCCTCAAAATCAAACCCGAATCAGGCGATACTTCGGCAGACTCAATAATAGAACATTGGACTGGTAATTACCTGTTTGAGAACGAGTGGCAGAGTTTTCGCACCAAGAAAAATCCGACACTTGAATTTACAAGTATTGCGTATCAATACACAACGGCAGGCAAATACAAGGTAATGGTGAAAGTGGTGGATATTTTAGGCATCGACACAAGCAAAATTATTGAAGTGCATATCGAATAAGAAAAGTAAGGTTGTTTCAAAAGCTTATGATGATGGATTTCGTTTGCTGCTCGGCTGAATTATTTTGCCCAACACTCGTTTCGCAAATTATATCCATAAGGTGTTTCCATTCGGTACTTCGACACTTCGGCTGCACTCAGTGGAACCCTGGCTCAGTGCAAGCACTTCGTTACTACTAATGACAACATTTATAAGTTACTCTAATTCAATTACTTTTAAATTCAATTCTTTCGCTAGCCGTTGTAGGCTCTTATGTTTGTTTTTAGCTATTTGATCTTCATATTTTTTAATTCCGGTTTCAGCATATTCAATTCCTTTATTAATCACCTTCCAATATAATTCGGCTATTTTCCTTGCCATTGCTTTTATTGCAACTGCCGGCCCTTTTCTTGCCCTTAACTTTCTACCAAAAGCCCCAATAGCAATATTTTTGCTATTTATGAGTCCTTGTGCGATGGTTCTGAATATTTGACCTGCATTGGGTGAGCCTTTCTTTTTTTTGTTTCGTCGTTTTTTCCCTGACCAGTTTTGACCTGGAGCCAAGCCCAGCCAACTGGTAAAATGTTTCTCAGTAGGCCATCGTTTTAAATCTCTTCCAGTTTCGGATAAAATCCGCATCCATGTGTAATCTGTTATCCCGGATATAACAGTGGCGTCTTTTCCCTGAAAAATATTTAGCATACTGGAACCAAGATCTTTTACCTGAGGTGCATGATGACGAATTGGCTTACGCTTTTGATCCATGGGTTGGACTTTTTTACCTTGATTTATTTTTTTATAACTTCTTCTATCTGCTCATCGCATTGTGCAATCTGCTGTTGATAAAAGTTATAAGCATCGTAAGCCTGTTTTAGTGAAAAAAGAGATGCTTTTTTATATCGGCCATTTAAAGCTTTTAGGACATCCTGCCCTTTGTTTTTAATAATCCTATTATCACAAAGCTGTAGAAGCGTTTCTGTATCACGTTCACCAGCTAAAATTGCTTTTATAACTTTCATTCCACTCACCCCATGAATTTGGCTTATTACTTCATTAAGACGAATATTCATCTGGGTTAATGCTTTCTGCATGTGATTTATGTGCATAGATGCTGAACGAATATGGTCTTCCCTTAAGCGCTGGTAGCTTCTAAGTTCCTTTATCTCTTCCGTAGCAACAAAGCAGCGCTTTAACAATCCGTGGCTATGCAATTGCTGTATCCACTGGCAGTCTTTTACATCAGTTTTACGGCCAGGTACCTGTTTAGTCTCTCGACCATCTACAAGCCAAACATCAATATTGGCCTGTTCAAGTAATTCATATAAAACATACCAGTAAACCCCCGTTGCTTCCATGGCAACTGTATCAACTTTATGACTTAAAAGATATCTTACCAATTCTTCAAAGTCTTCTGTAAATGTAAAAAAGGCTTTTACCTTTTGACCTTCAACATAGACAAATACTTGTTTTGCTCCAATGTCTATGCCTGCTGCATTTTCTCTTATTTTTTCCATAACTTTAAATGTTAAAAAGTAGTACAAGTAAGGCTTTATGCCTGTAACATACTCGTAAAGCTATAAAAGGCTACTAAACGGGCAAATGTATAAAACAAAGCACCATGCATCAAATCAATATATTACAGAGCTATACTCAGCAACAGGTACTGAAACACTAATGAAAGGGACAGCCATACTGCATAAAGCTTTATCTAAGGTAAGGATTTGATCCTATTTGTCATTATCGCATCTTACGCCACGTGCGCGTGGTGTGGGGACTCAGCATGACAATCTTCAATGGCTTTTGTCATCCTGACCGTAGGGAAGGATCTGTGTTAATAAATGGGTTTACAACGCTTCTAAATTTTTTCCGACCCTGTAAGGGTCAATGGTTTATAGCAGGAGATTGCGCTATCATTTTCTACGACCCCATCGGGGTCGTAGGTTGTTTCTTTATTTGGTTTTCTATAAACCTTCAACCCCTTCGGGGTTTGTTTTTCCGCTTAATGGTAGTTTTCATTCCGTCTTGAATGGCAGGGCTAAAGCCCGTTTGTTATGTTTCATGCTTCCCCCGACCTAAAGGTCGGGGTTAATGGAAGATTTTGCAACCCCGTAGGTGTGAGATGTTCATAGAAAAATATCCACCAAAAAACCACAAACCCCGAGGGGTGATATGGAGCGTATTCTTGATGGAATTACAAATCCCGCCAAATTTGTCAGGGCTGAAGCCCGTTTGTTATGTTTCATGCTTCCCCCGACCTAAAGGTCGGGGTTAATGGAAGATTTTGCAACCCTGTAGGGGTGAGATATTCATAGAAAAATATCCACCAACAAACCGCAAGTCTCGAGGGGTGATATTGAGCATATATCTTGCGGAATTTAAAATTCCGCCAAACCTTATTACCTTAGTAGCAATAATGCCGCAATAAATTACACAACCTTGTTACCTATTTTTCCATGTTGGCGACTGTTGTTTGTATAACTTTCTGTGTGCAAAGGCATTTTGAAATCATATCCCATAATGAAAAAAGGTTAAATTTTCTTTGGTATGTCTTTGGCTACTAAGGTTATAAGATTTTATGGTCTCAGGCATTCGTTGCAATACCGCCCATAATGTTTTTTCGACCCTGAAAGGGTCAAAGGTTTATGGCGGAAAATTCGCTATCAACTTCTACGACCCCGTCGGGGTCGTAGGTTGTTCCTTTTTTTGGTTTTCTATAAACCTTCAACCCCTTTGGGGTTGGTTGCTTCGGTTGGCGGTAGATGCACTTACATTAAAACCGATTAACAAATCCACAAATCCACTAATCCACAAATAAACATCCCCATCCAACATCCATCAGCCAAAAGCTAAAAGCTAACAGCTAAAAGCTACCCACCCCTACTTCCTTCAAGAATGCCAAGCAATTTTGTTCAATCCTTTTCAAAGGATCTGCATCAGTGGCAGCAACTATGGTTTTTCCGGTTAGTAGTTCCATGAGTTCTAAGTATCGCGCNNTAAAGCCCGTTTGTCATGTTTCATGCTTCCTCCGACCTAAATGTCGGGGGTTTACTAAATGATTTTGCAACCCTGTAGGGGTGCAATGTTCATAGAAAAATATCCACCAACATCCCCACAAACCCCGTAGGGGTGATATAGAGCCAATACTTTTCGGAATTACAACTGCCGTCCGGCTCAATACAACTCTGTCCATTTTGAGATGCTTCACTTCGTTCAGTGCGGGTACTCCGTTCAATATAACAGATGTCTGATAGCCAACACCAACAGCTAACAGCTAACAGCTAACAGCCAACAACTAACCCACCCCTACTTCGTTCAAAAATGCCAAGCAATTTTGTTCAATCCTTTTCAAAGGATCTGCATCAGTGGCAGCAACTATGGTTTTTCCGGTTAGTAGTTCCATGAGTTCTAAGTATCGCGCGCTTACTTCCCATTGAAAATTTGTTGGAATATGGGGGATGGTCTGCCCTTCTTTTCCGGAAAATCCATTTTCCATAAGCCATTTTCGTACAAACTCCTTGGATAATTGTTT
>DMJL01000120.1:0-125 GCA_003451785.1 Bacteroidales bacterium | reverse complement strand
TCAAATTTTCCAAACTCATATTTGGTATCTGCCAATATGAGATTTTTTTGGGCTGCTAATTGGTTGCCTCTTTCAAAAAGTTTCAGGGAGAAATGCTCCAATTGCGCATATTCCGATGCCGAAAC
>DMJL01000007.1 GCA_003451785.1 Bacteroidales bacterium | reverse complement strand
GTAAACAGCATACGAATATCTGCAAGAAGAATAGAGAACTTGGTAAAAAGTCTGAGGAATTTCAGCAGGCAAAGTCAAGGAGAAATGGAATCTGTTGACTTGCGCAATGGTCTGAAAGATACGCTGATGATACTTGGCAACAGGTTGAAAAACATCAATGTAAACCTCGATCTTCCGGCTATTCCATTGGTAAATTGCTATTCAGGCGAGATCAATCAAGTGTGGACAAACATTATACTTAATGCCTGCGATGCAATGAATGGCAAAGGAGATTTATATGTATCGTGTTTTTCGTCCTCCTCAGGATATGTGTGTGTAAGCATTGCAGACACTGGTCCGGGTGTTCCGGATAAGCACAAGGCACAAATCTTCGATACCAACTTCACCACCAAGACCGAAGGTGGCGAATTTGGATTGGGATTGGGTCTATCTATCTCAAAAAATATAATTGAAAAGCACCAAGGATCCATCACGGTTGGGGATGGTCCTCAAGGTGGTGCAATCTTTATGGTTTGTCTTCCGGCGATGCCTTCAGCCCCCATTGAGAAAAGCATAGAAGAAGCTGATTTAGAGTAAAACAAAATTGCATTAGTGCTAAATTTCGTTCTAATTGGACTGTGTGCAACAACTTTTGCTTCTTCAGTAAAGGACATATTGACCAATTATTCGAGCATTTTTTCTGAAATGAAAGCAATGCAAAAAATGTATGGATTGCAAGAAAAACCATTAGCAAACTGTGCTAAATGCTTTCCATCCCTTGCGGTTAAGCGCTTAAGCAACTGGTTGTTTGGTTGAACTTTTAGAGGTTATGTACTTTGCGATAATGAATGCCTTAAAAAAGAATAATTCGACTCTTAGGGGCTTGCCCAAAAGCTAACTTTTTGCTACAACTTATACTCAATGCAACAGATACGGCGTGCTAACATAAGCAGCAAAACCCATTGCCACAAGGTTATCCTACAAAACACAAATACCGATTTGGTATCTATTCAGGAGAGCAAACCATTTTCCCTTGAGCAAAAAGAAACATCAAAATTGCTCTTCAGTAAGTACTGCATTATTACTCAAAAAAACCACAAAAGCAACAGAAGAACTCTGCTGCTTTTGCTTCCCTTAAAATTCGATTAAAGAAACCTTATTGCATTTAATTGTCTAACCGCTTTGATTACTGCTTGATGGTCTATCGTATAATTATTTTAAATTGTGCACTATGCCCGTTAGCAATGTCGGTGATTCGCATTATGTAAAGCCCGGGTTGAAGATGAGCAACATCAAAAGTAAATTCAGTATCGGCCTGCTGCGGTGCTATCAAACTTTGTCCCGCACTGTTAAACAGCTGAGCACGCACAGGAATAGGCGAAGTTACCCGCAATGTGGTTGTTGCCGGGTTGGGATAAACAATAGCATTTATTTGATGCGGATCTACAACACTTGTTACCGTAACATTCAAACCACCACTACCTTGACAACCCCATTGATTGGTAACCGTAACAAAATAGTAACCAGGTACGGTTGGTGAAATTGTTTGTGTTGTATCATTGGTATTCCAACGGAACCGAGAACCTGGATTTCCGGCATTTAACACCAATTGGCCATTTACGAATGCTCGGGTACCTTCCAAGTCCACCACAGGCGTTGGGCGATTTACTGGCAGCACTTCTACCAATGCGGCAGGGCAACCTAAAGCCGTGATGCGCATATCGTAAAGCCAATAATAAAACCCGTGCGGCGTGCCGGTCGCAGTGGTGCCAGTTATATCAATAACATTAGGAATAGTGTAGGGATATGGATTTGCACCAGGGGCAATAGAGTTATTCCTAAAAAGCGTTGTTCCGTCACCGTAAGATATGGAAATACGATAGTTGCCAGGCGTAGGAATTCGCAGATTCAAAGTATAAACTCTTCCTTGATCGTCGGGATCATCGGGAGCCCCAACCTCAGCAGTGGGCACTGTGCGGGTTGCGGTAACAAAGAGGGTTGCCATGGAAACTATTTCACCTGAAGCAACATTTTCTACAAAAAATGTTACAAAGCCCGAATTACCTACATATAGCCGTGCCGATTCAATTACCAAAGGCACATGGGTGGTAATTAAAGGTTGTGCAGTAGCACGGGCATAAGTACCACCAGTCCAAGGCTCTGAGTTTTTAGTAACAGGCCCCAGGCGGCCGACAAAATTATTCAATCCCCCAAAAAGGCGATTGGTAGCCGGCATAGCATTGAGAGTAATATTATTGCCACTGGCAACCAACGGACCTGAAGGATCGCGATCGTACCAAAACATAAATCCATCAGTAGAAGCCCTAAGATGCACCTGGGGTTGCACTCCGCAACGATTGGCTTCTATGGAAGCATTTGGGGGAATTGCTGCTGTGCGAAAAGTATGCGAAATGGTGTTATTGGCCAAATTGGCATCGCCCGTATGTCGTGTGGTTATAGTTACAACATATTCGCTATTGGGTTGAGTGTTGAATGTTTGTCGGAAACGGAATGGCATTAGCGAAAGACCATTTACAGCCAACGGCAAATTCTCGGTTATGGTTTGCAGAAGCACACCGTTTTCGGTAATTCGAGCTTCAGCTTCGATACTTGATGCTGTTAGCGTGCCCTTGTTGTCCACAACTATCTCAATCAGTTGACCCTCACGGGCACAAATATTGTTTTCAAGGCCGGTTACTGCTAATGGAGCAATATCGCGAAGGGAATTTTCAATTATTAATCTAAAATCTTGGGTTTCCCCTGCAGGAAACATTCCGCAAGCGCTAACAAGGTCGGGGTGATTAGTTTCTCTTAGGACTACTCGGAGCCGCACTATGGAGCCAACAATTGCACTGTGAGGCACTACAATTTGCCCTGAGAATGTGCCCGTAGTGTTTATGACAGGCGAGGTTGCCACCAATTCATCTGCATCAAACACACCGGAGGTGTTCCAGTCGGCAAAAAGCTTGATAATGCGAGGATTCTCTACTGTGCAAGTTCCCGTTGTGATGGTAAATGGAGTTGTTGAGCCAATGCTTAGCCTTGCAGATAGCTGGGTAAGATCGCGATACGAGCTGCATCCCGTGTCTGTAACACTATTTATTGTACCCAATTGCACACTGTTTATACGGGCTCCTTCCTGCTGGAGTGCACCCGATTGGCAAACAGTAGTACCACCTACGCCTGTGGCTATGAGCGAAAAAATCTTAGTTCCTCTAACCAAGGTCGGTTTCTTATGCGAAATGGTTATGGTATAAGTTTTGCCCGGTATTGGCGAGGCTATAACAATTTGTTCGATATTGTCCAGCACATTGTCGCCACGGGTAGCAACCGATGATGGAAAATTGGGATCCAACACCCAAGGCATAAAGGTAGTGGTACCGTCAGAAACTCTAACATCTAAGTCGTTTATAAGCCTTGGAGTGCGATTGTTCAATGCATTGGCATCTATGGGCAATGGTATTGCTTCGGGATCAATCCATGCAATGGTTACAACAAGAGGTTCAGTGCCGCTGGCAACCACCGTACGGGTAATAACTGCACCATCCTGCAAACTTATTTCTTCAACAAGGCTACTCCTACCGTTGTTTTGAATTGCTTGGGCAGCCCTTTCGGTATTCATCAATCCCCAACCAAAAACATAATCAGGACCGGGATTACCCGCTTCGTTGGCAGTATGGCATACCAGCCCCCTTAGGGTAGAGCTAAGCATAAACCGTTGATTGAGTCTATGATACTTTTCTTGCAATAGCATCAACGAACCCGAAACATTGGGTGCCGACATACTTGTGCCGCTCATAAAGCCATAGCCTGTATTTCCTGCCGTGGTAGTAGAGTAAAGGCTTACTCCGTTTGCTGATATATCGGGTTTAATCCTTCCATCGTCGCTGGGGCCAAAGCTGCTGAATGAAGAGATAACCACATCTGCTTCCCTCCTATAGCTATTGGGGATTGGATTTACAGCTGCAACTGTCAAAATATTTTTGGCATTGCCATAAGTAGAAATTATATCGAATCCGTCGTTGCTGCTCATCTCTCCCGGACGCATACCTATAAGCTCCCATGCCCCCTGTAAATTTCTACGCCAGAAAGGGGCACCTGATGCGGGTCCTGTTTGATTTCGGTTGTTACCGGCAGATTTCACAATTAGGTACTGAGGCGATTGGAAAGCAATCATATCCCACAGCATAGACATCTCACAATAATATCCAAATGCATAGTCCTCGGTAGTGCTTATTCTAGTATCGCCCCACCACTCCCAATTAGGGTTTGCTGAAGTTCCCGCCCTTGCACTATTGAATCTCCAACCGGAAATTTGCCCATAACTGTGATTGGATACTAGTAACGATGGTGCAGCACCTAACATTTCGTCGCCATGATTACTAAAACTCCACGATCTGATGTTGGGCACACCAAACGCCATTCCGCGCGCCAATGGATTCACGCCGGCAGCCATCATGGTACCTGCCACATGGGTAGCGTGATTGTCCATTACTACATTGGCTTCCTGTTGAATTACCCGATCCACAAATTCCTGGTGTGTGTGCATCACACTTCCTCCATCCCAAATACCAAGCCTTTCAGATAAGGCAGGGTATGAACCACTTAGGTTAAGGTTGCTTCTGCCGCCTGGCCAAACATGTTGGGTTGAGATTGTAGCTGCCGCACGAGTATTAAAATGGGTTAT
>DMJL01000052.1 GCA_003451785.1 Bacteroidales bacterium | reverse complement strand
TTGATTTACCAAAGTAGAATTATTCAAAATCCAAAATAAACTACCCAGCTACCCATTGTGGAATGTGATTTTGCGTAATACACAGAGCCGTTGCAAGCAACGGCTCTGTGTTGATACATCACAAAAAATGTTTAATTATATTACCAGATTCTTGCTCGGTTTTCGGGGGCAATAAATCTCTTGGCATCGGGCCCTATATCAAAAGCCTCGTAGAAGACATCCATATTAAACACGGGTCCGTTAACCCTTGCTTCGCCGGGTGAATGTGGTCCTTCTAAAATTTGCCTTCTTAGCTCCTGCTCTCTAACATTGTTGCGCCAAATTTGGGCATAGGAGATAAAGAACCTCTGTTCGGGCGTGAATCCATCTATCAGGTCTGGGCGACCGGTTTCTGCCAACTTGCTTTGCAGCCCATTGAAAGCAATGGTTAGACCGCCAAGGTCGGCAATGTTTTCGCCAAGACTCAAACGACCGTTGATGCGTAGAGTGTCTAACATCACATAATTGTTGTATTGCTCAACAAGCACTTGGGTGAGGGTTTCAAACTTCGAAGCATCTTCGGGTGTCCACCAGTCGCTTAGATTCCCATAGGCATCAAATTTACGACCTTGGTCGTCGAACCCGTGAATGATTTCATGTCCAATCACCATTCCGATAGCACCAAAGTTTACGGCATCGTCGCCATCCAAATAAAAGAAAGGAGGCTGTAGGATACCTGCTGGAAACACAATTTCGTTGAGAGAAGGACTGTAATAAGCATTCACAGTTTGCGGACTCATAAACCACTCTTCCCTATCCACAGGCTGCCCGATACGGTCGAGGTTGCGGCGGATATTAAAACGATTTCCTGCCAAAACATTCAATACAAAGGGCTGGTCGGTAACTTCCAACGAGGTGTAATCTTTCCATTTATCGGGATAGCCAATCTTTACATTCATGGCAGCCAATTTCTTTTGCGATTGTGCTTTAGTGGCATCGCTCATCCAAGTAAGTTGTTCTATCTGCTTGGAGAATGCTTTTTTCAGATGTGCTACCAGGTCTTCCATCCTTTCCTTTGCTTCGGGTGGGAAGAAAAGAGCTACATACTCTTGACCAACGGCTTCGCCCATCGAACCATTGAGCCATGCCAATGCTCTTCTCCAGCGTTCTTGTTGTGCTGGTCGCCCGGTCATTACTCTGCCATAAAACTCAAAAGATGCCTCATCGAAAGCTGAAGAGAGAAATGGAGCAGACGACCTTAGCAAGTTCCAAGTAAGATATGTTTGCCAATCGCTGATGCTTTGCGTGCGCAAAAGTCTTTGCATTTCTGCAAAAAACTGGGGTTGCGAAACATTCAAATCCTGAAGTTGCACACCCAATCCTTCAAAATACATTTGCCAATTGAATGAAGGGGTAATTTTTTGTAGCTGTGCAAGCGATTTTTTGTTGTAAGTAGCGTGTGGATCGCGCCGAGTTACCCTGTCCATTGATGCCTGAGCCAAGCGAGTTTCGATTGCCATGATGGCTGCACGAGAAGCCGCAGCTTGTTCGGGTGTTTGACCTGCAAGCTGAAAAATAGTCTCCACCATTCTTTCGTAGGCAGCTCTAATCTCTTTGCTCTTTGCATCGTTCAGGAGATAATAATCGCGATCTGTCATTCCTAAGCCGCCCTGGGCTACATTGGCAATGTTCATTTCAGAATTTTTCCTGTCTTGAGAAGCAAATACGGAGAACAACGACCTTACGCCAAGCAAATGTTGATGCGATATCACTTGCACCAGACCCGAAATGTCGGTAATGGCACTAATACGATCTAATTCGCCCTGCAAGGGGGTAAGACCGTTATTTTCTATGGCAACTGTATCCATAGCACTGTTGTAGAAATCCCTGATCTTTTGACGATTGCTTCCCTTTAGGGCTTCGGTATCTGCTTGTATCTGGCTGATTAATTCTTGAAGCTGACTATCGTTGAGCTTACGCAATTGCTCAAACGAACCATATCGGCTATACTCGTCGGGTATGGGATTTGCAACCAACCATCCACCATTAGCAAAGCGAAAAAAATCGTCACCAGGATTTACCGTGAAATCCATATTCGACCTTTCGATAGGAACAACCGTGGGTTTCTCAGGTTGCCTTGCGCACGAAACGGTAATTACAATGCCAAAAAGCAGCATAGCAACTGGTAAAATGAATCGTTTATTCATACATTTTGATTTAAAGGGTTTTAAGGTAACATATTGATTATCGAAATATCTCTTGAATAAGGCAGTCGTTCATACTAAGGTTTGAAACAGTAATAAACTTTTATGCACTTTAGAAATATCAAAGCATTCAAATTAGCAGCATGGAAACTCCCAATGGGCATAATCCAAGAAATTACGGTTGAAACTTCCCGACCTGGGCTTTTACTTCGTCTATTCAATTCATTAATTAAAAAAAATCGATGTTTTCTGAAATGCATTTAAACTAACCAGAGCTATTCATTACCACCCGAACTTGAGACAAAATTTGCTTGAAAATTACCGCACATGCAAGTGGTTCATCATCCAATTAAGAATATATGCAAATACTTTTTGTTTGTTTTTTTCATGCAACATTTCATGTCGTCCTTGGAAGATTTTCACTGTAAGATTCTGAAATTTTTGTTTGAAAAACTCCCCATGGATTGCCAATGGATCTTTACCAAAATTTCCAACCGGATCGTCTTGCCCGCTAAAAATCAAGATTGGCAAAGTTTTGCGATAGGTAAGTTGGGTGCTTAATTTTTTCTCTGCCAAAATGCCTCTTC
>DMJL01000217.1 GCA_003451785.1 Bacteroidales bacterium | reverse complement strand
GAGCAAAGGAGCCTCTATAATGCGTCTTCTAATAGTATCGGCAAAGCTAGTTTTAATGTACAGGTTTTCTGCTACTTGGGTGCTAAAACCATCTTGAAGATTGGTAGAATAGTAATTTGGCAAAAACTGATGGCTATTCATCGTGAATCTGTAGAAAGGAATCCATGCCCTAAGTCGTGCCTGATGGGCTAAAATGCTACGCAAGTCTAAGCTATCAATATTCGTGTTTAAAAGAAACGGCAAATATTTACCAATATTCTCATTTATATCTATCTTGCCTTCATCCACCAAATGCATCAGAGCTGGAGTAGCACCCAAAATTTTGGTGAGCGATGCCAAATCGTAGAGGTCGGTTGGATGCACTCTCTGATTATTTTGGTAAGTATGAAAACCATAAGCTCTATTAAAAATTAGCTTTCCATCTTTGATTATCACTACTTGGCAACCAGGGAATGCCATGCTGTCAATACCACTCTGCACGATACTGTCGATGGGATTTAGCAAAATGCCCAAAACACCCGCATCTTCGGGCATTGCAAATTGCACTCTTTGACGGTCTGGCGTGGTATAACCTCTAAATAGTGGAAAATGGGGAGGTACCGAGACCGGCAATCTTCCTCTTGCACCCACACCGCCATAAATAATCTGAGCTGCGGCCTCCTCAAAGTGTACGCCATCTTGAAATGCCACAACAATTCCTTCAAATTGCAAGGCATTAGCCCCAAAAGCCATGAGGCTGTATGGGTTGGCAAATAGTGTAAGTATCACTTTTTGCCTTTGGGCAAGAGTGTTGAGAAATTGAATGTTATCGTTGCTGATTCCATAGTTGCGGGCTACATTGTTGGTGTTTCTATGCACACCAACGATCACCAAATCGTAGTCTTTGAGTGTTTCAAGCATTTGCGTTGCCTGCTGTTCTGTATGCGCTTTGGTCAAACTATACCGAGCCTGAGTGCCGTAATTGGCCAGCATATTTTGGAAGGCATTGCCTGTTTCAGCCCCAAGCGATAATACCGCTATTCGTTGAGCAGGAGAAATCCTGATTGGCACAACATCGTTTTCGTTTCGAATAAGACTTGTTGCAGCTTTGGCTATTCTGTTGTTAATGATTTGGGCATTTCTGCTATTGAGATCGGATACTAAACCGTGAACATTTATTGGTCTATGATTGGCCAATCCCATCATTTGTTTGTAGTAGAGAACCTTTCTAACGCGAAAGTTGAGATCATCCATACTAATCCTGCCTGTGCGAATGGCTTCTTTGATGGCATTAATGGCGGCAGAATAATTTTGGGGCATAAGCAAAATATCGTTTCCGGCAAGAAAAGCTCTTACTTCCATCTCGCCGGGCGCAAAATGGTCGCTCACACCTTGCATATCTAACGCATCGGTAACAATCAAACCCCTAAAGCCCAACTCGTTGATAAGTAGTTGATTTACAATTTTGGGAGATAATGTAGAAGCCAGATTTCTTTCCGACTCCAAGGATGGGATTTTCAAATGCGCTACCATCACCGAATGCACTCCTTCTTGTATCAACCGCCTAAACGGGAAAATATGTGTGCTATCCAACTCCCTTCGGCTTAGTTCAATTAGCGGAAGGGTGAAATGAGAATCCTGATGGGTATCGCCATGCCCAGGGAAATGTTTTGCAGAAGCAATTATTCCTGCATCTTGCAGACCTCTCATGTAAGCCAATCCTTTGTTGGTAACATTGTACTTGCATTCTCCAAAGGAGCGAAAATTTATAACCGGATTTCTTGGATTGTTGTTTACATCTATCACCGGAGCGAAACTGATATGCACACCGAGTCTTCTAAGTTGCCTGCCAGCTTCAAGACCCATTTGATGCACAAGTTCGTCGCCACGCATGGCACCCATAGTAAGCTTGTGGGGTAGTGCAACTATACTATCGAGACGCATTGCCGGTCCCCACTCGGCATCCATCCCTACAAGCATGGGGGTTTGGGCTGCCGCTTGAAATCTGTTGGTAAGGATAGCTTGACGCACAGGTCCGCCTCTAAAAAAAATCATCCCACCGGGATTATACCTGCGAATGACTCTCTCGATTTGTGCTGCAAAACCGGGGTCCTGCGTAGGCCGCACTTCTATCATGATAAGCTGGGCAATTCGCTGCTCTATGGTCAACGACTCCATTACCGAATCTACCCAATGGGTGTGGAAACCATTTTGCCATGGTAGAGATTTTGCAGGAGGCAACCCAGGCCAAGCATCGGCTGCGCTTACCTGCAATGCAACAAGGGATTGCAATAAAAAAACAATAAGAAACAGATTCCGAACCATTTTTCGCTTTATTTAAAACTCACTTTTCTATGCAAAAGTAACCATTGTAACAAAGGATAGGAAATTACGCACTTGGGTGTTATTGAAAAACTACCTGCATCACAAAATCAAACTTGCAGCTTTTTCCAACTTCCCCGCTTTATGAAAAACAAGGCAGCCAATCCCATTATCCCAAAATAAAAAACTTCCACAAACCATACCATTTGTACTGTAGCATTCTCCAAAGAAGAAAAAAAGAATGCCAAACCAAGATAAAAGGCAATAGCAATAATTTCTACCTTAAGAGCCAAAGTGGTCTTGCCCGTACCCGACAAGGTGCTGAAAGCAATCATACCGGCCGAAAACACTATCAAAGCCAAGGTTACAACCCTTAGTATGGGGATGGTGGCAGCAATGAGAGCCGCGTCGTTTGTAAATACAGATACAATCTCTGACGGGAAAAATATTATGCTTTGCACAAAAACCAAATTACTCAAGATGCTTATCAGTACTATTTTTTTAAACATCTTCATTACTTCATCTTTTCTTCCCTGCCCAATGATGTTACTGATAAGTGTTGTAGTTGCCGAACTAAGCCCCCAAACAGGTATCATGAGAAACATATAAATGCTTCGGGTGATATTGGATGCAGCAAGGGCTGTTTCTCCGAGACGCTCCAACACCAGAAAAAATGCAAACCATGCCGAGAATGCAATAAAATACTGCAACATTACAGGACCTGCAATGGTGAATATTTTGGAATACAATTTTCTATGCGCTTTTTGAAATTTAAAAAGCCGAAAACGGTCTTTATATTTAAAAATGAGCACATTGCTCAAGTAAAACACGAGGGCAACACTTTCGGATATATTGGTAGCCAATGCTGCACCTGAAATACCCATTTCAGGAAATCCTAACTTGCCAAAAATGAGAATATAGTTTAAGAAAATATTGCTAATGGCCATTATCACGGTTGCACCCATCACCACACGAGTTTTCACAATTCCTACAAAAAAGGAAGTGAATGCAATATTCAGCATTCCAACAAAAAACCCAAAGCGTCGATATTCTACAAACCGTTTACTCTCTTGCAACACTGCCTGAGACTCAATAAAGTGATCCAAAAAAACTTCCCCAAAAAGGCTTACAATGGTGAACAAAAATATGCTTAGCACCACCAGCAAATAAACACCATGGTCGAACAATCTGCCGATAACTCTATAATTTCCTTCACCGTTGCGCCTACCAATGAGTATTTGCATTCCGATTCCAAACCCAGTTCCAAGCATCACAAGAGTAAGGTGCATGAGACCTCCTATAGCTGCTGACCCCAGACTTACCTCTCCTAGGCGACCCAGAAAAGCAGTATCGATCACCATCATAAGGTTTTGGGCTACCAAACCAATTACTATGGGAAAACTAATTTTCCAAATACTGCTGTATGTGTTCGAAACTTTTGCGTACTGCATTACAAAAACTTTAGCCCATTTAAGGGAAAAAACAATAAAAAAACTCAAGAGAGGCTTGCAGGTCTGATCAAGACCTTAGCCAAAATTACTATAGTAATCAATTGATTTTAGGGTGCTTAATCTACAAGCAAGACCAGACCTTTTAAGTACTCCCCCTCTGGATGAAAAATATTTACGGGATGGTCGGCGGGTTGGCACAATTGATGCAAAACCCGCACCGAACGCCCCGCTTCTATGGCTGCCGCCAAAACAGCACCTTTGAACAACGGCATATCCACAACTTGCGAGCAGCTGAATGTGAACAGCACCCCACCTTTGGTGATCAGATTCAATGCTTCCATATTCAACCTCTTGTAACCCTGTAGTGCATTGTGCCGCACATGGGTGTGTTTTGCATAAGCCGGTGGATCAAGTATCACAAGATCGAACCTTTCGGAAGTGGATTTGAGAAATTTTAGGGTATCGGATTGAATGAGAAAATGGTTTGGAGCATTACCAAAGTTTAGTTCCACATTTTGCTTGGCAAGGTCAATAGCCTTGGCAGAACTATCTAATGAGTGCATTTCTAATGCACCTCCCTGCAATCCGTAAACCGAAAAACCGCCTGAATAACAAAAGGTATTAAGCACTTTTTTCCCTTTTGCATAATGCTTAAGCAATTGGCGATTCTCTCGTTGGTCAATAAAGAATCCGGTTTTTTGGCCTTTCTCCAAGTCCACCAAAAATCTATGTCCGTATTCTTCTACTTCCACCACACCTGCTTCTCCTACAATGTTTGCCTTGTATTCTTTATGCTGCCAAAAGGAGTCTGGCAGAGTTTCGCGACTTTTGTCGGTTATACTTTTGAGTTTATCTCCATACAGATGTTGCAATGCCCTTGCAATAGGCTGAAGATAAGAGTACATACCTGTGGCGTGCACTTGTATCACCAAATGACCATTGTAGAAATCAATAATAAGACCCGGCAGATGATCGCCCTCGCCGTGTACCAAACGATAAACATTGGTAGATATCTCACCAGCCAAAACCGATGCACAACGCATTCGATAAGCATTGGAAATTTTCTGATTCCAAAATTCTTGAGAATCCAAATTTGGACGCTCTGGCGCAAACGCAAGGATGCGAACTGCAATGGTGGCATCTTGGTAAATGCCGGCAGCAAAATAGTTGCCCTGAGCATCGAACACTTCAACCGGCGCCCCATCATTTCTACCTAAAGGCAATTTTTGAAAAGCACCACTGAAAACCCACGGATGGAATCGCCTTAAAGAAGCATCCTTGCCGGGTTTGAGCAACAATTGTAATGTTTTTTGCATAATTGGTCGCAAAATTACACATTATTATAAACCATTTGAGTAATGCCCTGCGACTATATTGATCTCTGAATGCTTGGAAAAGGCGAAATCAAATCGAAAACTCAAGCTCGAACCTTCTGCATATCATGCTTTTATGCAAAA
This sequence comes from Bacteroidales bacterium, assembly GCA_003451785.1. GTDB lineage: Bacteria > Bacteroidota > Bacteroidia > Bacteroidales > UBA7960 > UBA7960. The sequence continues at coordinate 6,895 of DMJL01000217.1, read as the reverse complement.
TGCATCACTTATATGGAATATTAGTCCGTATATTCCAAGAAACCACCTAAACTATCCCATTGCTGAAAAGCATTTTTAGCATCGTTGTATGGTAGAGCATTTTGCAGATTTGCCTTACCGATTCAAGATTAGCTTCTTAGTTTTAGAAAACGACCCAGCTTGCAAACGAAGGAAGTACACTCCTCCCGGCAAACCATCTGCATTCCATTGAACAGAGTGATAACCGGCATTCCGCTTTTCGAAAACCACAGTTGCGACAACTTTTCCCAAAGTATTAAACACTTTGAGCGATACATGTTCTCGTGTTGGAATCCTGAATGAGATGGTTGTAGTGGAGTTAAACGGATTCGGAAAGTTCTGGCCTAGACTGAATTGCTCCTGCGAATCGTTTTGGGGCCTTTGAACTGATGTGGGAATTTCCAAAGGTTTTCTCCACACGCTGTTGCCAGAAGTACCGGCAAAAAGGTAGTTTCCGCTTCTAGCAATTGCTGTTACATCCCTATTAATCAATCCCGTATTAAGGGCAGACCAGCTTGCACCATTGTTAGTAGAACTAAAAACACCTTGAGTATTCCCTACAAAGAGGGTGTTGCCGCTAGCTGCAAGGACACTAATCCATAAACTTGGCAGCATAGTGCTAGCGGCTGTCCAACTCTCTCCGTTATTGGTAGAGAGAAAAACGCCATGTTGAGTCCCAGCAAATAGTGTAGTTTCAATGACAGCCAAATCTAAAATGCTTAAGTTACCCAGGCCTGAGTTGACCTGAATCCAATTGCCACCATTGTCAGAAGAGCGAAAAACACCTTGACCAAAAGTTCCTGCAAAAATATTTGTCCCGACAACTTCAAACGACCTTACAGACAAATCTGTTAAACCGGTATTGACAGCCGTCCAACTTGCACCGTTGTTGGTAGAAAGAAAAATTCCACCGCCCGACGACCCAGCAAATAGATTAGCCCCCATAGTTTTAAGTGAACGGACATCCAAATTAGCCAAGCCATTGTTAACTTGACTCCAGGTAGCCCCATTGTTAGTGGAATGAAATACCCCGCCCCCAAAAGTCGCTACGAAAAGATTTACCCCGCTCACAGCTAATGCCGAAACATTGGTATTTGTAAGACCAGTGTTAACTTCAACCCAGTCTTCGCCATTGTTAGTTGAACGAAAAACGCCAACGGTGGTGCCTGCGAAAATGTTTGTACCTCCAACAGCTATACCTCTGATAATTCTATTAGTCAAGCCAGTATTGACCTCAGACCAGCTTGTCCCATTATTATCAGTGCGAAAGACCCCGCCAAAAGTTCCTGCAAAAAGGTTATTTCCTATTATAGCTAGTGCCCTAACACTTCTGTTTGCCAATCCGGTATTGATTTCTGTCCATGATGCTCCATTGTTGGAAGAAAGAAAGATACCTCCATCAGTTGCTGCAAAAAGATTTGTGCCACTTATTCCCAACGCTCTAACCATCATATTTGTCAAGCCAGTATTGATAGCAGTCCAACTTGTTCCATTATCAGTGGAATGAAAAATGCCATTGCTCGTCCCAGCAAAAAGATTTACACCGCTAACAGCAAAAGAACCAACATTTATATTACCAAAATTAGTATTGACATCAGTCCAACTTGCGCCATTATTGTTGCTGCGAAAAATTCTACCGCCCAAAGTACCGACAAAGAGGTAATTCCCGCTGGCAGCAAAAGCCTCAATACACAAACTTGTCAATCCGGTATTCACCTCTGTCCAATTAGCACCGTTGTCGGTAGATCGAAAAACCCCGCCACATGTAGTTCCTGCAAAGAGATTCGTACCACTGACCAACAGTGCCCTCACACTAAGGTTCGATAGGCCGGTAACTACACTTGTCCAATTTGCGCCGTTATCATCGGAACGATATACACCTGCGCCCATTGTTCCCGCAAATAAATTCGTGCCCATAGCAGCAAGGGCAGTAATATGCAAGTCCGTTAAGCCAGTATTTACGGCAACCCAGCTTGCACCATTGTTGGATGAACGAAAAATGCCGCCTCTGAAGGTACCTGCAAAGATGTTTTCCCCGCTAACTACTAAAGAATTGATTCTGCCGCCTGTGGGTCCGGCTGTTTGTACCCATTGGGCTTTCAACTCGCTTATGCTTATAAAAGAAACTGCAACCAACAAAAAAAGAAATCGAAAAATGTGTTTCATAATGCAACCTTTAAAATAATAAAATTGCTAACATCACTAAATTTTGCAACTTCCAAATATATAATTTTTTTATTTACAAGTCAAAATTTTTTAAATCAAATAAGTTCGTTTTAAAACTACTTGCCTTTAAAATAAAAAGATAAATTAACATTTAATACTAAAAAAATCTGCCATTAACTTACTTTTGAGCTGTGAATTCCCGCTAAAACTTGCCTAATCAATGCATAATCAAACCTTTATCCAAATGAAATTTCCATCTTACCCTGCGGCAACTTTCCTGCCCATATTTTTCTGCTTTGGATTTTTGCATGACACTTGGGCAAGTGCGCCTGTATCTATAGCCATGCAAAGTCCGAATCGCAATATCACCGTTGTATTGCATTATGAAGATGTTTCAAAGGTTGCCGAAACGCAAACCCGACTGCAAACCCATTTGCCTATTTTGGAATTGCTCTTCAATGAGTTGATTGCTAAAAAGCAACTTGATGCAGCTTATCCAAAGTTGATGATCATTGCAAGAAAACAATATTCCGTAGAATCCAGGCTGGAGCATGGCCCTACTTCGGTAACATACTCGCAGCAGACACAGTTGGTATGCAACAATCCCGACTTCCAACAATTTGAACCAATTTCTCTTGAACCCGCTTATGTAATCGAAACTACTTTCGGGATGCTGCAAATGCCAGATCTATTGGCACTCATGATTTCTCTTTCAGATTTATGTGCCCGAAACAGTTTGATTGAAATATACTCTGAAGAGCAATTGGCACGCTACCAGCAAACCAGATTATACCGGCAATTGTATCAACAGCAATGGGTTTATGCAAATGAGGCTCCATTTCTGAAAAATATGTTTTTAAAAACTACTTGGAGCGGAGGAAAAACCTGTTTTGAGATAACCGATGATACGCAAAATACTTTGCTTAAATTTGCAAAATTGCAACAGCAACTCACTCCTATTTCATGGATTGAACTTAACGATAATCAATCCTTTGTTGCAATGGCAAACGACAGAAATTTGTTTTTGGCGAATTTGCAAAATGGCGAAAAGTTTTTTCAAGAATTGATAATTACACCCGAGGAAAATCACACCCTGCATCGTGTGGACTTCTATCATCAACCTGCTGCCAACCAATTGCTTGCAATTGCTAAAGGTGCATTCAATCAAGCTCTGATGGTTTATGGTTTCGACCCTGCTCAAAGTCAATGGAGTGCTTTACATGAAGGGCTGCCGTTATACGCATTAACCGATAGCGTTTTTAATTGGCAGATTACCCAGCAATTGGTTTCCCTTTTGCCAGTTCAAAATATCACAATTACTCGCAATGCAACCGCAGTAGTGGAATCTCCTCTTGATGGCATAGGTCCAACAACAAATCAAAGAGGTTTTACACCAAGGACCTTTTTTTTGATAGGAATTATTATAGTGGCAATAGGAGTTTGGCTCTTTTTCAAAAAAAGGCAAAAGATGGGAATCAGGGACGGTAAGTAGGAATTTTTCAAATGTTTCTCCCAACCCTGCATCTTAACGGATTGGCACAACCAACCCCTTGGTGAAGCATACACCCAGTTGAACTGGGGGCGTAAAAAGAATGTTGAAAAACCACTGAGAAATTCAACAATACTAACAAGCTGGCTATTCACAACTCTCATAAGGCATCAGGTGAATTTTGCCGGATACCGTGTATATTACTTTGTTTTTTGTTGAGTTCAAACAGGTGAACAAGTTTTTCAACATGATTTTCGAATTGTTGCCTCAATTCAAATACCCCACCATCAGCAGCAACTTTTTAGTTTTGTGATCGATATAAACAACCCGCTTTGGCATGCTTCACAAATGTATCTCTCCTGCTTAAACACTAAAAAACGCATTGAATTTTTTTGCATAATTCATCGTCAACGATGTTAATCCTTACATAAATGCGGGTTTCAGTTAAAATGTATTTTTAAAAACAAAAGTCTATTTTTTATTAATTTTGCACTTTTACGGTAAAAGTAGTTGACTTTGATTGTGGTTTTAATTTGAAAGTAACAAATCCGATTCTGTTTTGCAACTTAGATGCAGATTTGTTGTATTTAGAAAACTGAGAGATTTTGCGATGGATGTTTTTTTGAGTAATTGACCAGCGCACAAAAGATATTTTGATTTTTAATGATTTTTTGTTGAATGAAAAACAAGTATATAGACCTTATCGAGCAGACATTTGAGTTCCCCCAAGAGGAATTTAAGGTGATTGACAACGAGTTGTATTTTCATGACATCTGTCTCATGGATATCATAAAGCAATATGGCACACCGCTCAAGATAAGCTATCTTCCAAAAATAAGTCAACAGATACAGAAGGCCAAGCGTATGTTTAATGTAGCCATGGCCAGAGTAGATTATAAAGGCGAATACCATTACTGCTATTGTACCAAAAGCTCACATTTCAGTTTCGTTCTTACAGAAGCCCTTAAAAACGACATTCATATTGAAACATCCTCGGCATTCGACTTGTACATTGTGGAGGAATTGTACAATTTGGGACTTATTGACAAGTCGCGCTATATTGTGTGCAATGGCTTTAAACGCCCCCTCTATACTCAAAAAATCAGCGAGTTGATTAATAGTGGTTTTGTAAATACCATTCCCGTAATCGACAACAAAAATGAAATTGAAGCCTACGATGAGCTAATCGCAAAGAATCGCAAAGTGCAATTGGGAATACGCATAGCTGCAGAAGAGGAACCCAAATTTGAGTTTTACACCTCGCGCCTTGGAATTCGATACAACGACATTGTGCCCTACTACAATGAGAAAATCAAAAACGATCCCAGGTTTACCATCAAGATGCTGCATTTTTTCATTAATACCGGCATCAAAGACAATGCGTATTACTGGAACGAATTATCCAAATGCGTGAATGTCTATTGCGAACTGAAGAAGATTTGCCCCGACTTGGATAGTTTAAATATAGGTGGTGGATTTCCCATTAAGAATTCATTGGGCTTTGAGTACGACTACGAATACATGACGGAGGAGATTGTTGCCCAAATAAAAACCATTTGCAATCGCAATGGCGTTGAAGAGCCAAATCTCTTTACCGAATTTGGAGCATTTACAGTAGGCGAAAGTGGAGCAGTACTATACTCCATTCTTGGACAAAAGCAGCAAAACGACCGCGAGCATTGGAACATGATTGATAGTAGTTTTATGACCACTCTGCCCGATATTTGGGCTGCAAGCCAACGATTTATTCTGCTTGCCATAAACAATTGGGATTTGGAATACCAGCGAGTAAACTTAGGTGGACTTACTTGCGATAGTCAGGATTACTACAACGCCGAGGCACATTCCAACGCTATCTTTTTACCCAAACTTGTAGATGGCAACACTCAGTATATTGGCATGTTCCACACAGGAGCATATCAAGAAAGTTTGGGCGGTTTTGGAGGCATACAACATTGCCTGATTCCTGCTCCAAAACTTGTGATTATCGATAAAAACGACGAAGGCGAGATTACCACAAAACTTTTTGCAAAAGAACAGAGCTACAAATCCATGCTCAAAACCTTAGGGTTCTAAGTTAGATTCGCCTACTGATAAAACCTATTTCACGCTTGCAAGAATGTTAGTGATGGGTTTTTTATGACTAAGAACAATTACTACCATCGTTTTGAAGTAAGAGTTTTTCTTAATTTTGAAATCTATATCACACCCTCGAAACCATAGGATGGAAAACAAACCCAGAAATATCAAACGGAATTCTTCTGCAAAAAAAAGCAGCACCAGCAATGATTTAAAAGGGAAAGAGCTTTCGTGGCGTTCGCTGGGTAGGTTTATTAGAAGTTCGAGGTTGCGCAAATCCATGGGATTGTTTCTTATTATAGCCTCCATCTTTTTGCTTGTAGCGTTTATTTCTTATTTGTTTACTTGGAGAGCAGACGATGATTTGCTCAATGGCAGGATATTCAACTGGGAATTGCTTTTCGACACTACTGTGGTTGCAGACAACCTCATGGGGAGGTTAGGCTCAATAGTAGCGCATATGGTAATAAAAAACGGTTTTGGAATATCATCCTTGTTTTTTGCAATGATGCTATTTGTTGCAGGCTTCAGGTTGTTGTTCGGGTTTAGTCTTTTGCCAGTTTTCAAAACCATTGGGTACTCCATATTTTTTCTAATCTGGTTTTCTATATTATTTGGCACATTCCTTCGCACGGGTCCATTGACAATGTTGGGCGGGGTATTTGGATTTGAGGCGAGCGGATGGCTCAGTGGTATTTTGGGAGGATTTGGCACTATATTGTTAATTATTACGGCATTAGCAATCCTATTGATAGTTGCGTTCGACCCCAATGTTGCCAAAATTGGGAAGTGGATAGTAACGCTTTTTGCAAAAAACCGTAAGACTGGAAATTCTAATCAGGCAACACCCGATGATGAGCCGGAGCTGGCTTACAATACCCTGCGCAATACACCCACAAAGGTGGAAGTGCCTGCGGAAACTCCCATGGAAATTATCCTAACTACCCCATCGGCAAGCATCACTGCCCCCCAAGAAGAAGACGATGATGATTTTGTTGTTTCCGTAGGTCAAGCTGAGCCTACAGTGGAACGAATTACCGGCAGCAACTATCAGCCGGTAGATTTGCCAGCATCATTTGGTGAGCAGCCCGAATTTCCAGACTTGTCGCATTTGGGAAAGTACGATCCTACATTAGAGTTGCC
>DMJL01000040.1:817-3297 GCA_003451785.1 Bacteroidales bacterium | reverse complement strand
TTTGCCATAAATCCCGATGGCTCGCCCAATACGGCACATACCACCAACCCTGTACCTTGCTGGTTGGTAGCCGACAATTACTCTGCTATTGCGCCCGGAAGGCTCGCCGACTTAGCTCCTACAGTGCTTAGTATCATGGGTATTCCCATACCTGAGACTCTTACCGGCAAGGTTTTGGTGAGCTGACGCCGTGCTTAGGAACCTAAATGGACTAAAGGTTTGCTTCTGAATATCTACCTTGTTGTAGCCTACTGGAAAAACTATCCAAAAAAAGGATAGTTTTTTCCTTTAAATTTGTAGCTGGCTCTATTGAATTATGTAAATCGCACACATAAATGGTGGGTTGTTGTTAAAATGGTTTTGGTCTAATTATAAAATGACTCAGCGTTTTGAGCAATCCAACTAAACAAAAAAAATGTCCAATGTTTCGGGGGTCATTCGAAATACAAAAATCAGTAGTACACAAATCGAAAGTGGCGGGAACATTATCCTAAATTAGAGTCCAGCATTATCGTAAAATTTTAAGCGTTAGTGCATTATTAGACTTTTCAATTGGACATTGACTAGATTAACTACCTTTGAAACACAAACCTTTTGAAAACAACAATAACTAATAATCGAGTTATGAAGATTAATAAATACGAAATACAACATGATAATTACAATATCTTAAATGAGCCGGAAGTTCCTTGGCGAAAGGAGTATTTCAGACACAAAAGCACTATTTTATTTCAGGGAGATGTGCTTAATCAGAACATTTTTGAGAAGGAGTTTATTGATCTTATAGTAACTTCACCGCCATACAATGTTGATATACAATACAATTCGAACAAGGATGACTTGACCTACGAACAGTATTTAGAATTTTCTGAAGAGTGGATGACAAATTGCTATAAGTGGTGCAAACCACAAGGAAGATTTTTACTTAATATACCGCTAGACAAAAATAAAGGTGGTCAAAAAAGTGTTGGAGCAGATTTGACTAAGATTGCTCAAAAAATTGGTTGGAAATATCACTCAACAATTATTTGGAATGAGGGCAACATTTCGAGACGAACAGCTTGGGGTTCTTGGCTTTCTGCCTCTGCCCCGTATGTAATTGCACCGGTTGAATTAATAGTAGTGCTCTACAAAGGTGGTTGGAAAAAAACCGGTGGAACGAAACAATCAGATATTAATAAAGCAGACTTTATGGAATGGACAAACGGACTTTGGACTTTCAATGGAGAAAGCAAAAAACGCATTGGACATCCAGCACCATTTCCGGTTCAATTACCGCACAGAGGAATTAAACTTTTCAGCTTTGTGCGTGATGTGGTGTTTGATCCATTTGCTGGTAGTGGAACTACGCTCATCGCAGCATCCAATAATAATCGGATCGGTATTGGGTTAGAGATTGATAAGCAGTATTGTGAAGTTGCCAAACAAAGAATTCTTAAAGAAACAGGCACAATTGATTTTTAAATGAAGAAGCAAATATCACAGTCAGACCTTATATTGGATTTTTTTAGAGAAAATCCTAAGCGGAATATCAAGCATCCTGAAGTGGTTGATTGGGTAACTAAAGAATGGAAGAACAGAACAGGAGATGTTTTCCGAGATCCTGACAGACAGATTAGGTTGCTTTCGCAAAAAGGGTTGCTGCAAAAAATCTCTAAAGGTGTTTATCGGTACGACCCTGATTTCATCGGTAATAGGATGTTGAAAGATTTTACTCCTTCGCAAAAAGCTAAAATTTTAGCAAGAGACGGTTATCGTTGCGTAATTTGTGGAAGAGGTGAAGCAGATGGAATTGAGCTACAAGTGGATCATATCAAAGCCAAAGATTTAGGAGGCGAAGCCACAATTGAAAATGGGCAGACTCTTTGTGCGCAGCACAACTTCAGAAAGAAAAACTATAAGCAGACTGAAACCGGAAAGAAAATGTTTTTCAGGCTATATGGCTTAGCTAAATCCATTGGCGACATAGAATTACAAAAATTTTGTGTAGATATTTTAGAAGTATTTGAGAAAAACAATGTTAATGGTCACATTGAGTGGGAGAGGTGAAACCGTTCTTTGTAAATTCAAATTTAATCCTTTGGAATGTGGAATCTTCAGCATGAAAAATGGCTTTGGTGCTAGTCTCTCCAAATTCTGTTTTTTTAAGTGCGAGGACCACAATAATTTGAATTGCAACTTTCAAATCCACCTGTACTGCATAATTCTCTCTTTGGAGGGGGTTAGGGGGAGGTTTTCGTTGAATGGTTTTTTGGTTAATGCTGGCAGGAATTTGCACTGCGGCACGAAATGGAAAATTTCCCTTCGCTGGGCGGAATTTTTAATTCCGCCCAACATGTTTTTCTACCCCAAAAGGGTCGTAGGTTTGTAGCAGCAAATCGCTCTTCCCGATCTTCGACCCCGACGGGGTTGTACACAATATTGTTACGCTTCGTTCCTTCATTGGGCTGAATTTCCCTATTTTTCTTTCCACTTTTGCT
>DMJL01000040.1:0-428 GCA_003451785.1 Bacteroidales bacterium | reverse complement strand
AAAAAATTTAAAGGTCGTACGAGGGTTTGTGCTTTTCTATTTGTCTGATGCTTTCATAGATGCGTAATACCCGCTTTGCTCACCCTGCGACTGCAAATTTTTTTAACGCTCCGCTCTCTGGTCTTGTTACCATGATTTTTTCAATGCCGGAAAAATTTCCATTGCTGGGCGGAATTTGAAATTCCGCCAAATTTTGGCAGGGCTAAAGCCCGTTTTGTCATATTTCATTGCTTCCCCCGACCTTTAGTTCGGGGTTACTGCATGATTTTGTAACCCCGTAGGGGTGAGATGTTCATAGAAAAACATCCACCAACAACGCTACAAACCCCGTAGGGGTGGTATAGTGCATATATTTGACGGAATTTTAAATTCCGCCAAACTGGTGGTCCTATCTTGTCATCCTGACCGAAGGGAAGGATCTCCCTTTA
>DMJL01000110.1:12453-13475 GCA_003451785.1 Bacteroidales bacterium | reverse complement strand
GATGTTTCGTGGTGCATCACGATATTTACTCCCCTTTGCCGCGCATATTCCACCACGCCCTTCAAGTCGTAGTTTGGGTAGGGGGTTACAAAATCAAAAATACCTTCGCGGTCCACTGTTCCAATCCAGTTTTCCCATCCGGTATTCCAGCCTTCAATCAGCAGGGCATCAATGCCGTGGCGGGCAGCAAAATCAATGTAGTATTTTGCATTTTCGGTACTGGCACCATGCCTCCCTTGCCCATCGTGATAGGCCCATGTCGATTTACCTAAGTGCATCTCCCACCAAATGCCCATGTATTTTGTCGGTCGTATCCACGAAACATCGCCCAATTTGTTGGGTTCATTGAGATTTAGAGTAAGCATCGACTCGATAAGGTCGCCGGCTCGTTCGGCAATTTTTATTGTGCGCCATGGAGTGTGAAATGGAGTAGCTTGCTCAACTTTGTAATCTCGCCAAGAGCCTACCAGATTGGTTGTCATTCTTAGGTTCACAGTGTCAACCATCAAAGTCATTCCCGAATAATTAATTAGGGCAGCCTCGTGGAAACTCAGGTAAATCCCATCGTCGGTTTTCATAGTTACCGGAGTGTTCATGGCGTTTACGGGGATGTAGGTCTGGGCAAGATTGGGGTGGTTGCGCTTGCGTAGGGCATCAATCTCACTAAAGCGAGTGTGGCTGTAAAGGTGTTCGGAGATATCCCAATCGCCCGGTGTCCACCAAACCTGGTGATCGCCTGTAAGGTTTATCTCTGTTCGCTCTTCCGTAATATAAACCTTGCCCATGTTTGGTTGCTCCGGAAATTCGTAACGAAAGCCCAAACCATCGTCATAAACCCTGAAAACCAAATAGAAAATTCGCTGAAGTCCTTCTGCTTCCTGAATTTTAACCGAAAGCTCGTTGAAGGTATTCTCCACATATCGTTGCTCGCCCCAAGGCTGCTCCCATGTTTCTGAAAAATCTCTGGTTTTCGACGAAACAATGGTAAGACCAGTTCGCAGGGGAGCAGCATCCAAAAACTC
>DMJL01000110.1:11170-12050 GCA_003451785.1 Bacteroidales bacterium | reverse complement strand
AGGTTGATTATCTCCACTCGGATGTTTCCAGATGGAGACTCTATGGAGGTTTGTGGTGCACGACGACAGCCAGTCATGGTTGAAAAAATTAAAAAAACAACTAATAACGAAAGCAGGTTTTTCATCTGTGAATCATTTATTTGTAATAGTTCCCATGGGTTTCATGCCAGTTTCTTCGAATATTGTAATGGTGCTATTTGCATTTTGATGAGAGAATTTCTTGCATTTATCTCTAACCGCAATGGTAGTTGCTTGTAGTAGTAGTTTTACACCCTTTTGAAAAAATCAACAAAACCCTTCTCGGTTATTTTCTCTAAAGTACGCAAATAGCGCAAATAATCCATCAATTATTTTTCTCGTCGTCTGCATCTTCGGCTTCATCAAAATCGTTCTGCGTATCTAAAAGCAAATTTGCTTCTGTATTGCTCAATGATTCTACGCCTTTGAGCTTTTTCTGAATTGCGCGGGTTCGTTTTCCAATCACATCGTCAATCTGGTTGCTTGCCGTTTGCAGATTTTTCTGTGCTTTTTCGAGTATTCCGCCAAAGTTTTCAAATTCTTTTTTCACTGCTCCCAGAATCCTCCATACCTCCGAGCTTCGCTTTTGTATGGCCAAGGTGCGGAATCCCATTTGCAGGCTGTTGAGAATTGCCGCCAAGGTGGTAGGTCCGGTAACAATCACCTTGTAATCGCGCTGCAGTTGTTCAAGCAGGCTCGCCCTACGTACAACCTCTGCATAAATGCCTTCGAAAGGCAAAAACATGATAGCAAAATCGGTAGTATGGGGCGGGTCAATATACTTATTGTGAATGTCGCCTGCCATCTGTTTTATGGTGCGCTCAAGCTCCTTGCTTGCATGGTCAATTACATCTGGGTCGGC
>DMJL01000110.1:0-10778 GCA_003451785.1 Bacteroidales bacterium | reverse complement strand
GCATCCACAGGCAGATACACCACCGCCATGCTTTCGTCGCGCCCGGGAAGTTTTATGGCAAACTCCACCGATTCTGATGATCCTTTCTTGGTATGTACATTGGCCTGATACTGCTCAGGTGCCAAAACCTGCTCAAGCAGCATTGCCAATTGCACTTCGCCAATGCCTCCACGCAGTTTGGGATTGCTTAGCACTTTTTTTAGCCCACCCACATCCTGTGCAAGGCTTTGCATCTCACCAAGTCCCTTTTGTACGCTTTCGAGTTGCTCGCTCACTAATTTGAATGACTGCCCAAGCCGTTCGTTGAGGGTTTTCTGCAATTTTTCCTCGACAGTCTCGCGCATTTGATCCAATCGTTTTTCAGTGCTTTCCACCAACTTGTTCTGCTTATCCTCCATCTGCCCAAATCTTTCGCGCTGAAGGTTGTTGAACGATTGCACATTACGGTCGAAGGATTCCTGAGAACTCTTTAAAGTCCGTTCCATTGTTTCGCGAAACTCTTTTAGACCCTGATTCAACTCTATTCGGTTGTCCCTGGCAATGGCAGCGTTCTCCTGACGGTTTATCCGAAAATCTTCCTTTAAGCTTGATTCAATGCGCAACAATGTTTGCGATAGCTCAGCTATCTTTTTTTCAATTTCTTTTTGTCCTGAGCCGGCATTGAATTTTAAAATGTTTAAAATCAAAATGATGGTGACGAATGCGAGAAGCAGGAAAATTATCCAATCCATTGTGAAGTATGTTTTAAAATATTCCCGAAAGATACTTTTTTTGTTTGGATGCTGCAACTCTTCAGGCAGATTTGAGTCAGCTAAATTGCTTCAAGCAGGTTGTTGTTTTTAGGTTACGGGTTGCAAAAGTCGCAAAATTCAGGGTCTTCTGATTTCTTTCCGTAAGGATACTCCAAATCTTTGGTATATCCACATTTCAGGCAGCTATATACATGGCTGAGAATCGATTGTGTGGGACTACCGCAGAGCATACATGGTAATCCTCTTTTAGAATCTGTGATGCCGAAACCGGGTGTGCTGCAATGCGGGCATAGCGAGCAGGCTTTTGCTGCCAGTTTTTCGGTCGCCTTTTCAATATTTGCCATGCGAGTAGGGTTGAACATGGCTCGCATATCGGTTTCTGCATAAGCCCTGCCCTGTTTATCTTTTACCTTGTTGTAGCCGGCTATAAGATCTTCATAGTTAGTGATGCCTTTCAAAACTATGGAATAATCGGTTTTATCCTTTTTCAGGATGATGCCATGCGACGGAAACTGCACTTTCTCGGCAAATGCCATCAACGCCTGCTCCGATGCAATCTCGCAGCCGTCGAAGTTGGTAGTGGTATTGAGTTCGCGTTCTACAATCTCCAAATGGTTTTTTAGGTCGAGGAGCATGACCATTTCGTCGTTGGCATGGGCAAAAAACAAGGTTGGGTGTGGCCCGAAGGAGCCTTCGTTGCCGGCCACTAAGTCGCAACCCGTAAGCTGTGCTGCCATCATGCATTTTTTTCTAAGGGTGGTGAGCGGGTCGTCAACCCGTTCAATCTCGCCCGAAAAAGTACCAAGAAGGTCGGAATTGAAGTTTTCCGGCACCACGCACAGCACCCCAAACTCTCTCTCGAGAATTGGTGCCATTACTTTCTCCTTCTCATGTTTGGTGGCAATTACCAGTGTTCTGCCTTTGAAAAATTCCAACATTAAATCGCATTTTTAATTACGCAAAAAATAGTGTCTTCGAATTGAAAGAATCCGATTGCGAGATTCATATCAATTGAGCATTTCTCAATATTATTCCGCTAAAATAAAAATGATTGACCAATTCTTAGAGATTTAGTTTAAAAACCTTCAACCCTTCAAAATTGCCAATATAATTAAGCAGAAAACGATATCCAGCAACATCCATTTCGATGCCTAGTGAGTCTTCTGTAATGGTATTAAATTACTTTGCAACGCAATTAAATAAAATACGAGTAACATAATTGCACCAAAAAATACGGGTAAAAAAAAGCTGATGAGCAGAAGCCCATCAGCTTTTAGAAAAAGATTATGATTTTTATCTAAAATCTGACTCAGTTGCTTCATCGAGCCTATCTGCCACGATATTGAAAATTCCGGTGTTCCTAGTTTCACTTACAACAATAACGCCATTAAACCTTGCTGCATTGTTCAGTTGTGCCGCTGTGATAGTTGAAAACCAAATATGTGGGTCAAAAGTAATTTTAGCTGTAGCAGGAGTTGCTGCCGAAAGGGTAACTGGCTCATCGGAGTTAGCCTCAAAAACCTCACCTGAATTAAACTCGAATCGTATAGGAGTTGCTATTCCAGCTGCATTGGTAAACATTCCCTCCGCAACTACAGACGGTCTTGCTGTTTCATCTTGTATTTCAATTCCCAGATTTACTGATGTATAGGTGCCTGGGGGTATATCCATTAGAAATGGAGGATTGGCAATACCTGATACCAAATCTATCGTAGTGATAAGTTCTTCTGTAATGGAAATTGTTCTTCCATCTGCCATGTCGCCGTCAAATACCACTTCGCGTACTACCACATAACCACTGTTGAATACGAGCATTGGAGCAGCCGTTTGCATTGGAGCTGTTGAGCTGCGAACCATTCTAGTGGAAATTTTCAAATTCCCCTGATTCTGGGTAGCCTGTTGCTCTTCGCAACTGCTTAGTAAACCCATTGAAAGAATTGCTGTAATTGTTAAGTAACCTTTGATTCTTCTCATGCTTTTTGATTTTGAATGATTGTAAGTAAAATTAAAAAATTGCATGTTTTTGCTTTGCATTTACAAACAAGACGAATAAAGATGCCCCAAGGTTGGAATGGTTCAAGTTTTTTAAATTTTTCGCCTTCCATAGGGATGCAAAAAATACTCTGAAAGAGTCATTTCAGCCTTGATATAGCAATCTTTAAATATAGGTTAAGCGATAGAAGATTAAGATGAAAACATTGTTTTTTAATTTTTCCAGATGGTCTTTTAGTAATTTCCTGTCGTAAAAATCGGGCTAATATACCACCTGAAAAATTTTAAGATTTTTGCATTATTCCGCCTAAATTGCATGATTAAGATTGATTTGAAATCTTTCAGGAGGTTATTGGCGGCGTTTTGCAGATTTGCAATGGCATAATTTTTCTTAATTGAGATCAACATCAAAGTCTTGCAATATGATTTCTCTTTTCTCTACTATCTGTGGCTAGTTTGCACAATAAAGGTGTAGTTTTGTTTTTATTCTTGTTTAATATTCTGCGAACCTTTCTGCCATGAAAAGTAAAAATTCAAGTTCTGTGTTCGACATCATTCGCTCCTATGGCATTATTACCATCGGATTGTTTATTAATGCACTTTCGTGGACGGCTTTTCTGATCCCTTCAGAAATAGTTGGTGGAGGGGTTACGGGTGCAGCATCGTTGCTTTATTTTGCGACTGAATTTCCTGTGGCTGTTACTTTTTTGGTGGTGAATATTATCCTTTTGTCGTTTGGGATTAAGAGCTTGGGATTAGGATTTGGAATCAAAACCGTGTATGGCATAGTAGTGCTTTCGGGATTTCTGGCAATGCTGCAACCATTATTTCCCGAACCGGTTGTTGATGACAGGTTTATGGCGGCTATCATTGGAGGAATTCTGGGTGGTGCAGCTATTGGAATGGTTTTCACCCAGGGGGGCAGTACAGGGGGAACCGATATTATTGCAATGATTATCAATAAGTATCGAAATATTAGTCATGGGAGGCTCATTTTGCTCATGGATGTTGTGATTATCTCTTCTTCATATATTTTGTTCCAATCCTTCGAAGTATTGGTTTATGGATTTGTAACCATGGCCGTAGGCTCCTACAGTATCGATATGTTGCTGATGGGGCATAAGCGAAGTGTGCAACTTTTTATCTTTTCCAAACACAACGAAATTATTGCCGACCGTGTTGTGAACGAAATCGGGAGGGGGGTTACCTTGCTGCAGGGCAAAGGGTGGTACACCAAAGAAGATGTTGCCATGCTTATGGTTGTTGTAAAGCGTTATGAATCGGGAGCCGTGTTTCGTGTAGTAAAGGAGGTTGACCCCAAGGCATTTATAACAATGGGAAGCGTAATGGGTGTTTATGGGCAGGGGTTTGAACCAATAAGGTCCTAATCGCTGAATACACTTGATATTTACTTTATAGCTTCAAAAAGCCACTTGCAGAGTGACTTTACGAGGAGTTACATAAAAGCTTAACCGCAAGGGGCGCGAAGCATTTCGCAAAGTACGCTAATTGGAATTCTTGCCTTCCTTTTGCTCATTGCACCATAAACCCATCAGACTCTGCCAACTTAGCATCTGAAAGAAGGACAATAAAAGGTGTTACATGTACTGATGGAGCCCCCTTTTCCTTAGGGAATCTGTTTATTACCATTTTAGCCAAACTTGCAGGTAATCTCGGTTTCTTGTTTTTGCAATATCCACCCTACCAAGCCTATTAGCCCATTGTAGGAATTACCACTGGTCTTCGCATCCTGAAATTGAAAATCAAAGCAAATGCGTTGGATGGGAACATTATAACCGCGTGGTTGTAACCCACAATGGCTTTATTGTAAATCTCAGCTGTTTGTATAAATGCTCTTGTATTGTTCTGCAGCTTTTTTTGTAGTTCTATAAGATTATCGGGCATCTCTGCGTAAGGCATCGCATTCAAAATTGGGAGCAACTCTGCCAACGCAACAGTTAGAAGGTTTTCGTTTTCTATCCAATTATTGAAAGGGATTTTGCCTCCGGTATTGGCATTACACAAATCTTCAATCTTTGCTGCAACACGCTCGTATTTGGAGTTTACATCAAGCTCCATTTCTAAAAGGTTTTTCAGCAGGTTGCGCCTAATGCGGGCTTGGCCTTCAAAATCGCTAAAGGGTTTTTCGGTTTCTTTCTTGAGTTGGGTGAGCCGGTGATTGCCCAAGAAGAAGAATCCCCCGATTAATGCAATGGCAAAAAGTGCTTCAATCATGTTTTTTGTTTCAAAAGTAATGCTTTCGACTCGTATTTTCCAAAATCACATCTGCAGATAGAAATGCAAATCGGTTTTGTTGAAGAATAATTTTCGCCTTGTTTTGATTGTAGGCTAAAATTCATTTAATTCGCAAAAAACTTTATTACAATGAACAACACTCTCAACACCCTTCAGCCGGAAGCTCTTTGGAAATATTTTTCTGAAATAAGCAGTGTACCCCGCCCTTCAAAAAAGGAAGAGCGCATACTGGATTATCTAATTGCCTTTGCAACTACCCACCAGCTTAGTTGGGTGCAGGATTCGTGCGGCAATGTGCTAATACGCAAACCAGCTGCCGTTGGTTTTGAAAATGTGGTTCCTGTGGTTCTGCAATGCCATGTGGATATGGTTTGTGAGAAAAATGCCGATGTAGAATTCGATTTTCTCAACGACCCCATCGTTCCAAAGGTGGATGGGGAGTGGGTTGTAGCCTCGGGCACCACCTTGGGTGCCGACAATGGCGTAGGAATGGCAGCAATGCTTGCCATACTTCAAAGCAATGATATATCCCATGGTCCTTTGGAGTGCTTGTTCACTATTGACGAAGAAACCGGACTTACAGGTGCATTTGGTTTGGATGCCGAATTGTTGCAAGGTCGTATTATGCTCAATCTCGACTCTGCCGACGAAGGGGAGCTTTGCATAGGATGCGCCGGAGGCATTGATACAGAAGGAGTGTTCTCTTTTGAAACTGCGTCTCCACTCAACAATCAAACTGCATATAGCATAAAGGTTTCAGGATTGTTGGGCGGGCACTCCGGCGACGACATTAACAGAGGGAGAGGCAACTCCATCAAAATTTTAGCCCGACTTCTTTGGAACATCGACAAGCAATTTCATATTAATCTTGCGTCCATCCAAGGTGGAAATCTTCGCAACGCCATTGCCCGCGAAGCTTTGGCAGTAGTTTCGATTCCAGAGCATCTCAAAACAAATCTTGAAGAATTTTTCAAAGTGCTTTCCAATGAAATTATTGCAGAATGGGATGTATATGAGCCGGAAATAAAAATGGAGTTGCTCGCAGTGGGAATGCCCAAAGCTTTTATGGTGTCGGATTTTAAAAAGACCTTGATAAGTATGTTGTTTAGTTGCCCACATGGTGTTTTGGCAATGTCGGCCAATATTCCGGGATTAGTAGAGACTTCCACCAATCTTGCATCGGTAAAAACTCTGGAAGGGAAGGTAATAGTTGCTACCAGTCAGCGCAGTGCATTGGAGTCGGGCAAGAAGTTGGCATCGCAAATGATGGCAAGTAGTTTTGAGCTTGCAGGGGCTACTTATAAACATGGCGATGGATATCCCGGATGGAAGCCGGATGTAGCATCGCAAATCTTGAAAACTTGTGCGCAAACCTACAAGGAGCTTTTTGGAATTGAACCCAAGGTGCTTGCTATTCATGCAGGGCTAGAGTGTGGAGTAATTGGAGGAAAGTATCCGGGAATGGATATGATTTCCTTCGGGCCTACCATCAAAGGAGCACATTCGCCCGACGAAAGGGTGGACATTGCATCAGTAAAAAAGTTTTGGGAATTCACTCTTGCAGTTTTGAAAAACCTTCCAAAGAGGGACTAAAACTTGAAATCATGGCATCCTAAATCATCTTGGTAGAATGATTTGCACCAATAAGTAGTCGTATCTATAAGGCGTGCTCCAAAAGATAGACTTTGTCGCAAGTAGGTTTTTTTAGTAAAAGGCCTGTACCTTTGCATTCGATTATTCTTGTGGCGGTCGCCATAGGTATCCTTGAGTTTTTAGATTCGCATCCATGAAAAACCAGATTGAAATAATGGCACCAGCAGGCTCCCATGAGTCGCTCATGGCAGCGATACAAGGTGGGGCCAACTCGGTTTATTTTGGCGTTGGCAAATTGAATATGCGCTCGCGCTCATCCCAAAACTTTACCCTTCACGACTTGCGTGCCATTGCCCTCCTCTGCCAACAAAGCAAGGTAAAAACCTATCTCACCCTCAATACCGTAATCTTCGACGATGAATTGACGGAGATGCGGCAAACGGTTGACACTGCCTTTCAATCGGGTATAAGTGCCATTATAGCCTCCGATCTAAGCGTAATAAGCTATGCAAGGTCTATAGGCATGGAGGTGCATCTTAGCACCCAAACCAATATTACCAATATCGAGGCAGTTAGGTTTTATTCCCAATTTGCCGATGTAATTGTTACAGCTCGCGAGTTATCGTTGCAGCAGGTTGGCGAAATAGTGCGGCAGATAGAAAAAGAGCAGATAAAGGGGCCTTCGGGTAGGCTTGTGCAGATAGAAGTTTTTGTTCATGGAGCATTGTGCATGGCCATAAGCGGTAAATGCTATATGAGTTTAGATAATATGAATGCTTCTGCCAACAGAGGAGCGTGTTTGCAGCCTTGCCGAAGAACCTATTTGGTTACGGACAAGGAGGATAAGTACGAATATGAAATAAACGAGCAATATATCATGTCGCCAAAGGACTTGTGCACCATAGCTTTCCTCGACAAGATAGTACAAGCCGGTGTGTCGGTCTTTAAAATTGAGGGCAGAGGTCGCAGCCCCGAGTATGTAAAAACTGTAACCCGTTGCTATAGAGAGGCTGCTGATGCCATACTAAACAACACCTATAACCAAAGTATGGTTGATGGTTGGATGCTACAACTTGCATCGGTTTACAATCGTGGATTTTGGGATGGATATTACTTGGGTCGCAAATTGGGCGAATGGACAGGCAAATATGGCTCACTGGCTACACGAAGAAAGGTTTTCGTAGGCTTAGTTACCAATTATTTTGCTAAAATACAGGTAGCAGAAATCAAGATTGAAGCACAAGCATTGCACTCTGGAGACCAGGTGCTAATCATCGGCCCAACCACCGGAGTGATAGAGTTAAATGCCTCAGAAATTCGGGTTCTATTGCAAGCGGTGCCTATTGCCAATAAAGTGGAGCTATGCTCTTTACAAGTACCTACCATAGTAAGAAGGGGCGATAAGGTTTATAAATGGGTGGACGCGGCGAGCTGAGGTAAGGAAGCTATTAGCTGTTAGCATTTAGCTGTTAGCAAAATTAACAACCAATGTCATGCAAAACGCAGTGCCTGCAGTGAGTGAAGATGAAGTGATGCATTTCATTATAAGTGAATTGTAATTACAGCACGGTATTCATAACCCCGACCTTTAGGTCGGGGTTATCGAGAACTTAAACATCAGGGCTTTAGCCCTGCTATCTGCTTATCATCTCGACTCCGAATAATGTAGTCAACTTCCAACATCTCCCTACCCCTCCAAAGGTGGAATTGGTAAAAAAAGCTATTAGCTGTTGGTGCTTAGCTATTAGCAGAATCTAAGAACCCAATGTATGGAGAACGCAGTGCCTATAGTGAGCGAATACGAAGTAAAAATTCTCATTTGAGATAATCTGTAACTAAATATTGGCAGTATTACAAACCCTGCCTAATTAGAATCCCCGAAAAAAGAGTGGAAAACCCAAGAAAACAGGAGTATCATTGCTCTGATTATTCTCTCATAATGCAACTAAAAGAAGAAAGACTGCACCCTTTAGGGATGCAGTCTTTCTTTTGTTTTTAACAATAGCGTTTTGTACTATGGTTGGAAAATCCTGTACCGCATAGTATGCAAATTAACTTCTATTGTGTAAGTGCCTGCAACAGCGGGCGATGGGATTCCATCTGGGTCTCCTGGTCCTGGAGGGTTACGAAGCAATGCACCTCCAGTGGCAGTACCTTGGGCATTTGTGCCCCATTGTGGCTGCCATTGTCCCAGTGTTTCGATAAATTTAATCTGCCCACCTGCGGTTAATGGAGTTGTTATTCTAAAGATTCCTGGGGAAACTCTTGTAAGCGGAAGTGCATTTGCATTGTCCCAGCCTACAGTGGTTGCACCACCCAATAGGAATAGCTGTTCTGTAACACGCTCAATGGTATAAGTGAGCAAAGCAGTATCTGCAACTACGCGGTAGTGGCCAGCTCCCGGAAGTTCCCTAGTGTCGATGGGGGGAGGCTCAGGATCTCCTCCGGTACGCTGAAGAACCAATGTACCAGCAGTTGCTGTAGATCCAGGTCCTGCACCCCACTGTGGCTGCCAAGAACCTCTTACTGAGATAAATTTTATGGCCCATTGACCTGGAGTCAATTGGTCAACCACGGCAAATCTACCTGCGCCAATATGCGACATTTGAAGCGCAGCATCTGCACTCCAACCTGCTGTTGTTCCACCACCTAACATGAAAATAGGCTTCACAATAATCTCCATGATGTAAGTTGTGATAGCGAGGTTTAGTGGAGCAGAGAAAACAAAGGTTTGTGTGTCGGCATCGGTAATGTATGACAACACCCTAAATTGCACATTTGCAACCGCTCCTGCAGTAATGCCCATATCAATCAAGCGGGCGTTCAATGCAGCCTGAGTAATTTGGAAAACGGTGTCGGTAATATTAGCAAGTACTCTTGGATTGGCAAAATTGTTGCCTTGCCTATCCATTTGCAGTACATACCTTGGTGCGGCTAAATTTCCCGGATATTGTGTAGCTCTCCAACGGAATATAACCATCTGGTTTTGATTTGCCATAGAGAGTGTTACAGGTCCGGTAGCAGGCGATACCAACTGCGGGGCTGTAGTATCCCCTGCCAGGTCAATGGTAACCTTCTCAATCTCCTCACAGGCAAAAAACAAGCCCGTGCTAAGCAATAAGGTAAATATGAAAACTAGTTTTTTCATGTCCTTTCGGTTTTAATGGATTTAATAACCTGGGTTTTGTGTAAGATTTGGATTTGCTGCCAAATCTGCAGCAGGAAGTGGAAATAGATTGAATCTGGCATCAACTGCAACACCGGCTGCTACGCTGCCTTTCCATGGCCACACATAAGCGTTGGGGCCTGCAAACCTGCCAAAACGCACAAGGTCGGTACGGCGGTGCAGTTCAAACATCAATTCTCTGCCTCTCTCATCGAGGATGAAGTTCAAATCTATGGAAGTTACATCTCCGGCAGGAGATCCAAACGCCCTCCTTCTGATAAGATTCACATAGTTGATAGCAGTAGCCATATTGCCACCTGTTCCGCCTCTAAGCACAGCCTCGGCATACATTAGATACACATCTGCCAATCTAAACATTGGGAAGTCGGTATCCACATGGCTTAATCGAGAACCTGGTGTACCATCGCGTCTAATATTGGTAAATTTGGTGCTAAAGTATCCATGGGCAGCATTATCCAGTTCTGCAATGCTCCTAGTTTGACCTGCAGAGTGGAATAGTCGCCTTCTGTCGGTTATGGAGAATAGGTTAACCAAGTTTTCTGTAGTTCTAATCCCATTCCAACCATTCTCTACACCGCGCGCTATGGGGTCCATTGAGCCACCGGTGCCGCCACGAATAAGGAATGTTGTACCACCCCATGTGCTAGTGTGTACTCCATCGAAAGGAACAGTAAAGATAATTTCAGTACCGTGGCTTAGATGGTTGTCCGCATTAAACAAATGCAGAAAATTAGGCTCTAAAGTATATCCGGCATTTATAATATTGGTAGTGTAGGTAATCACTTCCGTAAAACGAGCCTGACCCGTGTAAACCTGAGCGTTTAAGTATAGCTTAGCCAAAAGCATCCAAGCAGCAGCCCGATCAGCTCTTCCATAGAATCCTGGAGAACGAGGTGCAGCCATTTGTGGATAAATTTCTCTTAGCTCACTCTCAATAAAGGTAAACAATTCTGCCCTATTGATTTGGCGAGGCAGAAAGCCACCACCCATAGGATCGT
>DMJL01000022.1 GCA_003451785.1 Bacteroidales bacterium | reverse complement strand
GTTTTTAGCGTTTGCAAAAGGCTATTATTGAGCAATCAAATCATTTTGCGAATACATATTCTAATAGGATTCTCCAAAATTTTGTAGCTGAAACAAGACCTTTCACATGGTTGCAAAATTGCTATTTCTTCTGAAACTTAGCAAAAGGTGTTATTGCGTGATGCGCAAACTGGGAGTTTTGATACTTAAAAAAACCTGCTATTGCAATCATTGCGGCATTATCTGTACAATATTCCATTTTGGGGATATACACTTTGCAGCCATCAGACTCTTCCAATTTTGCAACAGCATTGCGCAGACCTGAGTTTGCAGAAACCCCTCCTGCAATGGCAACGCGCTTTATGCCCGTTTCCTTGATAGCCATACGCAATTTGCGCAAAAGCACTTCCACAATCATGCTTTGTATGGATGCACATAGATCGTTGGTGTTCTGCGCTATGAAATCCGGATTCTTTTTGAGTTGGTCGCGCAAGAAATAAAGGAATGAAGTTTTCAATCCACTGAAACTGAAGTCAAGTCCGGGAATATTAGGGTGCGGGAACGAAAAAGCTTTTGGATTTCCTAAAGCGGCATATTGGTCAATCAAGGGACCGCCCGGGTAAGGTAGTCCCATAATTTTGGCAGCTTTATCAAAAGCTTCGCCAGCAGCATCGTCAATAGTTTGCCCGATGAGTTCCATCTCAAAATAGTCTTTCACCAACATCAACTGGGTATGACCACCAGAAACCGTGAGGCAAATAAATGGGAACTGGGGCGGTTGCTCAAAACTTTGTCCTTCAATAAACAATGCCAAGATATGTGCGTGCATGTGGTTTACTTCGATGAGGGGAATCCCCAATGCAAGCGAAAATGTTTTGGCAAAACTTGCACCCACCAGAAGCGACCCCATAAGTCCGGGTCCGTTGGTAAAAGCAATGGCATGAAGCTCATTTTTGCTTATTTTTGCTGTGCAAAGTGCCTTGTCAATCACCGGAATAATGTTTTGTTGGTGCGCCCTGGAAGCTAGCTCTGGAACTACCCCTCCAAAATCTTTATGAACCGACTGATTTGCAATGTAATTGGCAAGAATTTTGCGGTTGTGAATAACTGCTGCCGAAGTATCATCGCACGATGATTCTATTCCCAGAATATAAATGCCCATTAGTTTTTATCAGATTGTAATAATGCAGGAAAAGGACAACAAAATTATTAAAAAAAGGTGGTCGTGGTGGAAGACTTCATTGAGAGTTTTGTTGCTTCTATTTGTGCTTTTAATCGGCGTTGTACAATTTCCTACAGTCCAAACATGGCTTGCAAAAAAGGCATCCGAATATCTTTCCAAAGAACTTGAAGCCAAAGTAGAAGTAGAAAGGGCACGGGTAAACTTCTTTCTGGATTTTGTTTTGATAAACCTAAGCATTCAAGACCGCAAGGGAAACGACATGATTCAGGCCGGTAGCATTAGATTTGATGTTCAGTCTATTGCACCATTCAGTCGCAAGATTGGCATTAGAACAGTAGAACTCCGAGATGCTAATATAAATTTGTATCGAATAAAGGATAGCGATGAGCTGAATATTGATTTTCTTATAGATTATTTCAGCAGACGGCAGCAACCAGAACACGAAGAGCAATGGACAATCACAACCCAAGGTTTGAAATTGTCTGAATCGTTTTTTTCATTTACAGATCATAATTTTACCAGCAACCAACCACTGCCATTTATGCAGGAAGTTGAGTTGAAGAATCTTTCTTTGGATGCAAGAAACTTTTCCCTGCAAAACGACACCCTATCCCTCTACATTGCACAATTTGGTTTTGAGCAAAATAATGGCTTCACACTCAACAACCTATCAGCAAAACTCTTGTTAACTCCCACAGTATCTGATATTTCAAACCTTGCGATTACAACACCCAACAGCCAATTAAATCTTAGTGCCCAGTTCACTTATGACAGTCTTGCATCGTTTAGCAATTTCTCTTCAGATGTAAATTTCAACATTGAGCTTGGAGGCACCACGATTTCCATGTTGGATATTACGCATTTTGTGCCGAGCTTGGATGGCATGGATGCATCGGCAAGCATCAAGGGCAATCTGAGAGGCACATTAGACAACTTGCGAGCCGATAGCATCAAACTTTTGTTTGGAAGAAACACCATTGCAGCCGGCGATTTTCATCTAAGGGGGCTACCCAACATCCACAATACTTTCTTTAATCTCAATGTCAGGGAACTTCAGACATCGGTATCGGATGTCAACTCCTTTCAACTACCCTTTAAGAGCGCAAATCGCAGCCCACAATTGCCTGCTACATTGACCAACTTAGGCAGGATTTCATTCAATGGCTGGGTTACCGGTTTTATAAACGATATGGTAGCATTTGGCAACCTAAACACATCTATTGGCAAACTATCGTCCGACATTAGATTATTGATTGATCCTGCTACTGGCTTGCCCGGATATAAAGGCGATATTGTTACCAGTGGCTTCAATGTAGGCAAATTTCTCGGTGCAGAGCAACTGTTGGGGCTTTTTTCACTCAATGCAGTGGTAGAAGGCAGGGGACTTACCCGCCAAACTGCCGACCTAAATATTAACGGCAACATTGTTTCTGCTGAGGTATTGGGATACAATTTTGAGAATGTTTCCCTTAAAGGAGACATCACCAATCAAAAG
Organism: Bacteroidales bacterium; assembly: GCA_003451785.1. Lineage (GTDB taxonomy): Bacteria > Bacteroidota > Bacteroidia > Bacteroidales > UBA7960 > UBA7960. The sequence continues at coordinate 10,130 of DMJL01000022.1, read as the reverse complement.
TTTAATGGAGAATTGTTGATTTCTGATCCCAATATCAGCCTCGACTTCAATGGCATGGTCAATTTTGAATCTCAGGAGCCGATTTTTGATTTCTATGCCACTGTTGAAAATGCTAATCTCACCCGACTGAATATCTTTAGTGCCGATACGCTACATGAGTCGGTGGTTTCGGGCAGGTTGAATGTTAGCATTAAGGAATGGCAGCCTTACAGTATAAATGGTTTAGCAGAATTTATTAATGTAAGATACGAACGACGACCTATTGGAGATGGCGATTCGAAAATTTTCACCACAGGTCCAATCGTTCTTAAAAGTTTTGTACAAAGCCAAAATGAGCAAGTCTTACATCTTACATCCGACTTTCTGGATGCCGGCATAGAAGGTCGTTTCCAATTCAATCAGTTTGTTCCTACCGTAAACAGATTTTTAGGCACATATCTGCCTTCAAGATTTATAAAGCCTACGCTTAATTTAAAAGACCCAAATGGGTTATTTGGCGTACGCTTCAACATGAACTTCAAGGATACCAGAACCCTTACCGAATTGTTTTTCCCAACGATTGCAGTTTCCGAAAACGCTTACATCAAAGGCAAGTTTGGGCAACATTATGGGGACTTGCAAATTTTGTCATCCATCACTAAACTTGAGATTGATGAAAGTTCTTTTCTAAATTTAGAGATTGAAGGCTGGCGAGAGTCCGACAAATATCACCTTAAAATAAATGCTGATAGCTTGCTATTGGCAGGAAGGTTTACCTTAGACAACTTCTCCACCGGAGGAACCATTGCTAACGACAGCATTGCATATTTTCTAAATTGGAGAAGCAATGAATCGCCTCAAGAAAATTACGGCAACATATCGGGAAACGCCAGATTCATAGACGAGCAAAGAGTGGAACTAAGAATATTTCCTTCTTACTTGGTTTTCAACAGGTCGGAATGGTATGTAAACCCCGGCAATAGAATTATTTTAGACTCGGCACGAACCGAAATTCGCAACTTCTTAGTTACCTATGGCGACGCCTATGCACTTGCCGATGGTATTTTGAGTCCCAATTCCGATGAATATCTTCTGGTGGAGTTCAATGAATTTAACACGGAGGCATTAACCCAATTGTTGCAACTAAAGGACTTGGATTTTGCAGGCGACCTCAGCGGTTTTCTAACATTAGGAAATCTGGCTGCATCTCCGCGCATTGAAGCAAACTTGTCGGTTGCCGGTTTTCGGTTCAATCATCATCCCATGGGCGACCTGCACTTGTGGAGCACTTGGAATAATCTGAAGGATGCCTTCAGCTTGGATCTCGAAATTTTTCAAGGTGAAGGCGTGGCACAGGTTTCACCTTTACGAGCTAAGGGTTATTTCTTCCCGCAGCGAGCGGAAGACAACTTTGACCTCGCAATTACGGCAAATGACCTTCCCATGAGCATCTGGGGCAGATATTTGGACAGTTTTGCTAATAATTTCGATGGGCTATCTTCGGGCAATCTTAGATTGGATGGCTCATTGCAAAACCCCAAACTTTCGGGAAGACTGTGGATGGAAAATGCCGGAATGCGCATCAATTTCTTGAACACAGAATACACTTTTTCTGACTCCATAAGAATTGAGCGCAACCAGTTTGTGCTCCAGAATATGGTTATCACAGATTCTCTTGGTAATCAAGGATTGATAAACGGGCGCATTATGCACAACAATTTCAACGATTTTGCTTTAGACCTGCGAATCGCCCCCGATAGAATGGCCATTCTCAATACCACCCAAGATTACAACGATGTGATGTTTTATGGAAGAGGCTTTGCCAGTGGAATGGTGCATATCTATGGACCGGCTGACAATCTTTCGCTCAATATAAGAGGCCGTACCAACAGGGGAACACAAATTTATCTTCCTTTAGATTTGGCGAAGGAAGTAGGAGAAACGCATTTTATTTCATTTGTAGGTCAAGAAATCCAGCAAGATGCTCAGGCCCAGATGCCGCAAAGGGGCGGAAATTTATCCATATCAATTGAATTGGAAATAACCCCCGATGCCGAGGTACAGTTGGTAATGGATTCGCGCACTGGAGATCAAATTCGTGGAAGAGGAAGAGGTATTCTTACCATGGAAGCACCACCCGAAGGAAATTTCACCATGATGGGCGATTTCACTATTGGCGAAGGAGAGTATTTGTTCAATCTGCAAAACATTATCAACAAACGGTTTAGGATTCAAGAAGGAGGCACCATACGATGGAATGGCGACCCAATGGGTGCTATACTCGACATTAGAGCTATCTACAGAACCCGAACGCCATTGTACGACCTGTTTATGAATCTCGACACATCAGAGGTTTTTCGCCGTCGTGTACCTGTAGAAACCAATCTGCTACTTAGTGGAAATCTGATAAATCCGGCCATTTCTTTTGAAATTACCCTGCCCGGCGCCGACGAAGCCACCAGAGAAATGCTTAGCCGTGTGATAACGACTGACCAAGAGATGAATCGCCAAGTGTTCTCACTATTGGTATTAAACCGATTTTTGCCCACTTCAATTGACCAATACAATACAGCTTTGGGATTTGGAGTTGGTAGCACCTCATCAGAAATGCTTTCAAACCAGCTTAGCAACTGGCTCTCGCAGATTAGCAATGATTTTGACATAGGTATCAATTATAGACCGGGCGATCTTGTTAGCAGCCAAGAATTGGAGGTTGCACTTAGCACGCAACTATTCAACGATAGGGTAACCATTGATGGAAACTTGGGTATGGCAGGGCAAAATCCGGCACTGTCGAGCCGCAGAACCAGTACGATTGTAGGCGATATAAATGTGGAGGTTCGGATAACTCCCGAAGGGCGGTTTAGGGTAAAGGCATTCAATAGGTCGAATGCATTTGAAGTTTTAGAAAATCAAGCACCCTATACCCAAGGCGTAGGAGTCTTTTATAGGAGGGAATTCGATAATTTTAGAGACTTGCTGCGCAGGTACAGACAAACACCTGTGGAACAATCTGCTCTGGAAGCCACTTTTCCCACCAACGACTTATAATGTGTGCCCCAATTTAGACCGCTTGGTTTCAATATATCGTTTCCTGTGGGAAGTAATGGGTATGATGAGCGGAATGTTGCGCGTAATCTCAATACCATAACCCGTAAGTCCTGCCTTTTTATTGGGATTATTGGAAATAAGTGCAATTTTCAATGCTCCTAAATCTCGAAGTATTTGCGCCCCAATGCCGTACTCCCGCTCATCTGGCTTAAATCCAAGTTCAATGTTGGCCTCTACGGTATCCCTTCCGTTTTCCTGAAGGTGGTAGGCTTTGAGCTTGTTCAATAGTCCTATACCTCTACCTTCTTGATTCATATACAAGACTACGCCCTTGCCTGATTCTTCAACCATTTGCATCGCTTTGTGCAATTGCCCACCACAATCGCATTTGCAAGAACCAAAAATATCGCCTGTAACGCAAGATGAGTGTACTCTAACAAGAATTTCTTCATCACTTTCCCAATTCCCCTTGGTTAATGCAAGGTGGAGCTTGTTGTTGGTAGTTTGTCTGTAAGCAGTAAGTTGAAAATTGCCCCATTCGGTAGGCAGGTTTACCGTTATTTCCTTTGAAATAAGGCTCTCGGTTTTTATTCTGTATGCAATTAGGTCTTCAATAGAAACAATTTTCAGGTCGAATCTTTTGGCTATTTCCAAAAGTTCAGGCAATCTGGCCATTTCGCCATCTTCCTTCATTATCTCTACCAACACACCGGCGGGCTGCAGGCCTGCTAAACGGGCAAGATCTATTACAGCTTCTGTATGACCGGCTCTTTGCAGCACTCCACCTTTGCGCGCCTTTAAAGGAAAGATGTGACCTGGTCTGGCAAGATCTGTTGGATTGGTGTCTTTACATGCTAATGCCTTAATGGTTTTGGCGCGGTCGCTTGCAGAAATACCTGTACCACAACCATGCCCGCGCAAATCAACAGAAACCGTAAAAGGTGTTTCGTGGATAGATGTATTGCGAGGCACCATAAGGTCGAGATTCAACTCTTCGCACCTTTCGCCGGTAATAGGCGCACAAATCAACCCACGCCCATGTGTAGCCATGAAATTGACAATCTCTGGCGTGATGGTTTCAGCTGCCGCAACAAAATCGCCTTCATTCTCGCGGTTCTCGTCGTCAACTACTATAACTACCTTGCCCTTTTTGATTTCTTCTATGGCTTCGGAGATGGTATTTAACTTAGGGTGCATAATTCAAATTTTCTAATAAAATCTCGGTCATTCATTAAATTTTCAGACAAAATCCTCAAGTCATTGAAGAACTGCCTTGCCTGATAGCAGCCAACTAAACATTCGCAAGAACGATGTCAAATAATTCTATGATATTTTTGCCACAACTTATAAAAAAGATATTCAAACGATCCAACACAATCCATTCTTTCTCACTTTTATAATTCAAAATTGCAACACAAATTTGATGATTGCAAATGCCATTTACAGGCTCCAAAAGTAGTTATATTACATCGAATGCATTAAGAGCTTTTTATAAAAATTTCCTAACACAAGGGTCAATGCCTCAGCTTGGTAGTTTTGCATTACAAAAGCATGACCGTGGTTTGCAACAGAAATGGAGTATTCTGTGTCTTGAAAACACGCTACGATTCTATTTGCCATTTCTTGTGGGGAGTCGCAGGCAAACAAATGCTTATTGTGCTCGCACCCCGTGCCCTCGGCACCCACAGAAGTAGTAACAATTGTCTTTCCCCAAGCAAGGCCTTCGATAATTTTTACCCGCATCCCGCTACCAGAAAGCAAAGGAACAACCATAACAGGCTTACCAGCAGCATAAGCTGCAGCATCGGGCACCTCACCATCAATTGTAAGATTTTCCGCTTTCAACTTATCAGACCACGACATAATATTTCTGCCAGCAAGATGTAGCCTAATCGTGCTATCCTGCTGCATTACAATTGGCCAAACTTTGGTTAAGAACCATTGAATCCCTTCCTGATTTGGTTTCCAATCCATAGCACCAATATGAAAAACCACTCGATTGGCAAACGATGCGATATTTGGTGTACTCTCGGCTATTGCAGCCACAGGCAAAGTATCTACCAAGCCAGCAAACCCTTGGTGACGAAAAAAATCACTTATCTGCGATGTTATGGCCAGAAGCCCATCACACTGCACCATAACCTGCACTTCATAACGCTTAAGAGCTTGGGCAAGGTGCCGGAAATAAAGTTTCTTACCAATGCATGGCTCCGTTTCAGAAAGACGCTCCCATATTTGGTGTTCCAGATTGTGCGCCCTCATAACGAGCTTTGCACTGCTGTATTTTCTTATTGTTTCGCAGTAAGGCATCAGGTACAATCCTTCGAGATGTATCGCATCGAACTGCTCGGCAAGCAAGATATCCTTCAACCGCTGAGCAAGCTTTGGATCATAAAACCTTTGCACATTATACGAATTGCCACTTATCAATGCAATCAATGCATCTAAGGGTTTAATATCGGTGTTCACAAAATGCGACTCAAAGGAGGTATTAAGGCAATATGCTTCTGGAATCTCAAAACTATCGCGCCTTTGTTTGGGTGTTTCCAAAGCAAGCACCTTAACCTTCCATCCCAACTTCAAAAAGGATTCGGTTATTTGATGCATTGCCAATGCGCTTCCATCTCTACATGGGTAAGGGATTTTGTGACAAAGTTGTAAAATGCGCATTTTGTAAATTTTTGCTGTTCAAATCCAATAAATTGCAATCAGCTTTTATGTTTAGAAATTTGAGTATCGAATATAATCGAAAGTAGTATTGCAGCCTGTTTGGCAGATAAACATTTTACGCATTAGACAACTGACTACAGCTTGTTTTACTTCCTTGTGTGATAAATCTATTGACCATCAAATGTAGATTTTCCTTTTACTCTATTTACGCTTGGTTTCGGGGAGTGGGAGTCCACACTCCCGATTTTACACCTTTAAGAAACCTCAACATCCCAATAAGTAAAGCAAGATTCATGGAATAAAAGTGCACAATAAATCGAAATGGTGTGATATGAATGTGCATTGTTTTGAGCAAAAGGTCTAAAACAGGTATGCCAAAAATGAGTATCAACTGACCAAAGAATGCCATCGCATAGATCCAATGTTGGGATAAAAGCGCAGCACTTGATACTAACGAAAGAATTAGAAATATAGGACCAAACCACCTAAGAACCTTGTGAGAGAAGAATGCAAATGCGATTCGAGAGTAGGGTGGCCAAAGCAAATGTGCAAGCCGTGCAAGGTTTTGAAAATTGCCTGTTGCGATACGAATTTTTCTTATAAACTCCGCTCGCGAACTATTGGAAACATCCTCATATACCCATGCTTTGAGATCGTTAATGGCTTTTTTCCCTTTTTCTAAAACTTTCATGTTTATGTAAAAGTCATCTACCAAAGAATGGGGAGGCACATGGGGGTAGTCTTCCCTTCGTATAGCATAGCACCCACCAAACGGCCCCATCATACAGCCCCAAATTATGCCTTCTAAATGCTTTATCTGCACCTCGCGAGAGATATATGCATTTTCTTGCGACGAAATTCCATCTTTTTTAATTCCAATGTTAATCATGTTGGTGTCAACAAGTCCAATCTCTTGATCTGAAAAATTCTGCACCAATCGCGAAACAGTATCTTTTGCTAAAAAAACATTGGCATCGGTAAGGATTAGAATGGAACCATGAGATGCATTTACCAAATCGTTTACCACTGATGGTTTTCCTCTGCGCTCATCGAATGAAAACAAATGGATGAAGCTGTATTTTTCTATGTAGTCCTTCACAATTGCATTGGTTCTATCAGTTGAAGCATCCAACCCTACCAAAATTTCAAATTTATTTGATGGATAATCGCCTGCCAATACACTATCAATTTTATGGGCAATCACACTTTCTTCGTTGAATGCTGGGATGATAATCGAAACAAATGGTAGCTCATCTTCACAAGTTCCATCTGGTTTAGGCTTATATTTAAATGCTAATACACGCAGAATTATCGGATAAATTGCATAGCTAAATAAGATTAGCACCACCGAAATCCAAAAAACAACCAACATAATATTTTCTGATTTAATTATTGCAGGGATTAGATAGCAAAATCCACAGTCGCTAAAAGTAACACAAAGGAATGATATGCAGGTATTAATTGCATTATAAAAAATCAATGGTTAATTGGGGGTGTATTTTTAATAATGGCAAAAGTTTTGGAAAATCTAAAATTTGATGTGTAGAATGGAAGGCTTCGCCAACTCTATTGCAGTCAGTAAAACTCAGCAAGTTTAATCAGCTTAGCTGGGCAATTGCTTTTTAGAGCGATTTTTAATGAAAAGATTTTTCAGTTTTTGGATTCTACCCAAGTAGCTATCCATATCCATAATGGTGGAATCGGTGGATGCCTTGTAGGTTAGCAAAATACCTATGGGTAACAAAATCATGGGAGCTATCCACATTCCAATATGGGCTTCCAAAACTCCTTCGCGCACAAACTTTTCGCCCGTAATGGAAATAACATGGAATACCACAAAGAACAATACCGAAATCACCATAGGCAGCCCAAATCCCCCTTTACGAATGATAGCTCCCATTGGTGCTCCTATCAAAAACAAAACAACGCAGGCTATGGACAAGGTAAACTTTCTGTGAAACTCTATTTTGTATCTGGCCAATGCTCTATTTCGTTGCCTTAGCTCCTCGTGCATAAGATTTGTGCTTTCTTTGTTGCTCCGCACCAGCGACAATGCCCTATCTACCACAATGGCTGCTCTATTGGGGTCTAAACGCTCAACTATCTGATCTGAATCTACCTTTACGCCGGTTGTATGCTCAAAATCTGCATCTCTTACACTATTCAGATAGAAAATTCTCGCCATGTAATCTAATCGAAAATGGTTTTTCCTTGTATCAATATCATTAGAAATAGAGTCTTCAAAAACAATCAATTGGTCGAGACGAAGCATTTGGTGGCTGCCTCTAAACAAATCTTGGTCGGTTCGGGTCATATCGAAAATCCCCAAATCAAACCTTATTTCCTGCCTTTCGAACGATGTTCGCTGAAAAGGTCTTTCCCGTGAAAATGGATCCTGATTATCCACCTCAAGGTAATTGGTACCATTGTGCAGAGTGAATACCAATGTGCTTTGATCGGGAGAAACTACCATTGTTCCCCATTCGGCAGTGGTAAGACTTACATTTCCACGACGATCAGAATGGTCGTAAATTTTTACCCCCCGTATGGTAATTCCATCGGGTTCTTTCTCGCTTATCCTGATTACATAATTGTCGATTCCCCTGAAATACACTCCTTCTGCAATGTTCAATGCCGGGCGTTGTTGCCTTATGTCGTAGAGCAACGACAGCATTCTGAGATTTGCTACGGGCAACACATTGTTTGAAAAATAGAATGCTACAAACACCAAGAAAAATGAAATAGTTATCAACGGCATCATGATTTTCCGCAGCGATATGCCCGCCGATTTGAATGCCACCAGCTCGTAATGCTCGCCCATGGTTCCCATGGTCATAATGGATGACAACAACACGGCCAATGGCAGAGCAAGAGGCACAAAAGTACCCGAGGCATAAAAAAGCAATTCGCCAATCACATACCATTCCAATCCCTTACCAACCAGATCATCAATAAACTTCCACAAAAACTGCATTAAAATCAAAAACAGGCTTATGAAAAAGGTAGCAATGAAAGGTCCGATATAGGATTTAAGAACCAGAAGGTGAAGCTTTTTCATAATGGTGGTAGTTGCAAACTGCCTGCCTTGTGCTACGATAACGATTAGTTTGCAAATATACACAATTACCTCGCTGGTTCGTTTATCCCCGTCCCTTTGTTAAAGCAATGCTTCATCTATATTTAAAGGACTGATAAAGTAATAGGAAAGGTTGCCAATGGAGTTTCGTTGGTTGCTAAAACCTTACAATAAGCAAGACCAAACCATCATGCTTAGAGTTATAAAGTGCAGATGCTTTATATATCAATTGGTTGCAGCCTAAAACTGCAATAGGTCCCAAATCATCAGATATTCTTATCAAAAATTGTAGCTGTTGCCTGAGCAGTGGGCATCAAAAGCAAATCGTTGATGTTTACATGTGCAGGTAATCCTACAGCGAAAGCAACAACATTTGCAACATCCTCGCCTGTGAGTGGCTTGTATCCTTCATAAACTTTAATAGCCCTTTCCTTGTTTCCTGCAAATCGCACTTGCGAAAACTCTGTCTCCACTGCACCCGGGCATATCTGCGTTACTTTTATTCCATAGGGCAGCAGGTCAATACGCATAGCCTTGCTAAGTGCGTCCACAGCATACTTGGTTGCGCAATAAACATTGCCTTTGGGATACACCTCCCTACCAGCAATCGAACCTATATTGATAATATGCCCTCTGCCGAGGGATTTCATACTCGGTGTTACCATTCTGGTAACATAAAGCAGCCCCTTGAGATTGGTGTCGATCATTTGCTCCCATTCATCCAAATTGCCTTCGTCAATGGTATTGAGATTGAGTGCAAGTCCGGCATTATTTATCAGCACATCAATATTCTTCCACTTTTCGGGAAGGTTTAGCAGAGTTTCTTCGGTTGCTTTTCTGTCGCAAATATCAAATGTAAGCGGTAGAACCTGCACAGGATGCATATTCTCTAATTCTTCTTGAAGCATTCGAAGCCTATCTGCTCTTCTACCTGTGATTATAATATTGTAGCTTTCTGCTGCAAGCCGTTTGGCACAAGCATTCCCAATTCCGCTGGTAGCTCCTGTGATGAGTGCAATTTTGGTCATAGTTTTTTAGTATTGTGTTGATTGTAGTGCAAAATAAAGGATTTCTACTACTCCATTAAACTTTCCAAAGGTATTATGGGGAAAAAATTTCAGGACTTAGTGCTTGTCGGTAATTCTTTAGGATATTATTAATCCGTGGGCTTCATAATTGCTTGGAAAAAATTTTAACATTTAGGGTAAAATGAACAGGACTTAGTGGTGGTTTAGCCCCCTATTAATCGGACAATCTTTTGGCTTCATTTACAAGTTCTATGACGATTTTATCAAAAAGATCATCCCAGTAGGGATGAGAATAAAGTGGGTTGGTGGAGTTGCTACTTTTGTCT
>DMJL01000020.1 GCA_003451785.1 Bacteroidales bacterium | reverse complement strand
AATATGTCGCCATTTATGTTTGCCGATAGAATCACAACACCGCTATTGCTCATACATGGAGCAGAAGACAATAATGCAGGCACATTCCCCATGCAGAGCGAGAGATTCTACGATGCATTGCGGGGACATGGTGCTACTACCCGCTTGGTGATGCTACCCCATGAAAGTCATGGATACCGCGCACGGGAATCCATTCTACACATGCATTGGGAGCGGCTTCAATGGTTCAATCGATTCGTGAAAAACAGAACACAACCATAACTTCGTTTACTGCAAGCATCAGGGACTGAATCCTGATGCTTGCAGTTTTATATGATTCATAAATGCTTCTGTACAAATTTCCAACTCCCCTGACTGAGGCTCAACTCATTGCCCGCCATAACAGATTCATAGCAGAAGTATTGCTCCCCGACAATACCGTTTCCTTTGCCCATTGCCCAAACACAGGTAGCATGATGGGTTGCTGTTATCCCAATGCTTCCGTGATGCTTTCGATTAGCGACAACCCTATTCGTAAAACTTCATACACTTGGCAATTAGTGCAAGTGAATGGAAATTGGGTAGGAGTCAATACTGCATTGGCAAATAATCTTGTTAGAGCGGCATTACAAAACCATCTACTGCCCGGGCTTTCGCATTTCGATTGGATAAGACAAGAAGTAGGCGTGGGAAAAAGTCGGTTGGATTTCCTTGCCGCCAAGGACGGTCAAGAATGTTTTATAGAAGTGAAGAATGTAACCCTTTGCAAGGATGGGATGGCTATGTTTCCTGATTCCCCAACCGCCCGCGGGCAAAAGCATTTGGATACCCTTATGGAAATAGTGCAAAAGGGAGGGAGAGGTGCCATTGTGTTTGTTGTGCAGCGCACAGATGCCTTGGCCTTTTGCGCAGCAAGCAGTATAGACCCACTTTATGCACAGAAACTCAGGAGTGCTTTTTACTACGGAGTTGAAATTTATGCAATGCAAGTGAAACCTACGCCGGAAGGCATCTTTTTTGAAAAAACTTTGCCTGTAAATTGGGAATTACTAAACTTAGAAAATCCATTTGAATTTAAACAAGAATTGCTTTAGGCCGATTAACAATCCTTTGCCATACGCATAATCACCCTATCGGGAATGGCCATTAGCCTATACTCAGAATGATACAGCAAATTGCCTTGTTGCTCGCATCTCACATGGGCGATATACACCTTGCCCTCCAATACCCGTTCGAAATTTATGCGATAGTCAATGTTCGATTGAGATTTTAGGGGTATGGGATTGGGTGGTAAAAATATTTCTAACGACTGATAAAATGGTGAAATCTGACTTTGATTGGTTTTTTTATCCAAAAAATTGTGGATTTCTTTATCTATTTCTGTTATTGGATGCGCAATGCGCTTAAACAAAGCATTGCTGGCGTAGGCAATGCCAAATAAAAAATCCCTAAGTATAATGTTTTGACAACCAATTACCTGGCCAAATCCATCCAATTGCCATTGCTCCATAGGCAGAGATAGAAGACTCCCATTTTGCGGATAGGATTTATCTTGGGTACGCAAATAGACTCTGGACCGCTCATTGGCATTAGAAAAAGAGTCCTGACGATTGATAGCAAAGATGTATTTCTGATTTTCGCCCCCATCTTCAAAACCCAAAGTTACCGGCTCATTGGCACTGATAATGGAATTGATAAGAATCTTGTAGGTGTTGAGCGAAGTGCCAACACTCCCAAACAATAATGTTACAACCTTCGAAAAGAGCATCATTCCCGGCACAATTACGCGCTTTCCATTCGAAGTCATATATTCGGGATTGTGCACAGGGTTGTGGTCGCAAGTGGATTTGCAAAATTCAACTATATGTTGGTTGGTAAAGGTGTATTCGAACTTCATTTGTGTAAAATTAGTTTAATCAGGTTTTTATGGATTGGTTAATAGACTTTAATGCTGTATTGCATGTAATTTTATATAATAAAGTTCAAATCGTGTGTGGATTTTTTTATAAAAAGTGGATAACCAACAATCCATTTATAATAGCCTAAAAATACACAAATATTCAAAAAGCTGCACTAAAGTAGTGCAAACTAATTTTTACTAAAGGTATCTTGTAGAAATTTAGAACAAAAAAACCTGCATTTCACTTTTCAGTGCGGATATTCTTTGATTTTATGCAGGTTGCGGCATAGCAATGGTATATCAAAATTGCGTAGCAATTGTGTTATTGTAGCGCGATTTACATTCTTTCCTTTTCTAAAAGTCCGCTGCACTGGATCTCGAATCTGCTGCTTTTGCATATTTGTTCTGCGATTCTGCAACTTTTTTGGCAACAATTTTATCAATGGGCAGTGTTAAATCGTCATCGCTGAAATTCTCCAATGGTATCCAGCGGGGAGCCATATTCCCGTTTTTCATTGCAAAATCGAATGGCTTGGTGTTTGCTGCGATAGCCGTAGGATTGCTGAATTTTATGATGTAATAGATGCTTATCAATTGCATGTTTTCAACAAAAAGCGTTTGTTGGAAAATGTCGGTGGTGTAAAAATGGTCTAAAACATCCACTTCCTGCCCAAGTTCTTCCATACACTCCCTATTTAAACAATCCAAGGTGCTTTCGCCAAACTCCAATCCACCGCCAGGGAATTTGGTCATGGGCATCCCATACCAGAACTCATCCGTTACCAGTATTCTTCCTTCATGAATCCCAATTCCATAAACCCTCAACACAAATCTGCCTTTATTGCTCATTTCCAATAAATAATGGGTGGTTAACTGAGTTTTTTTGCATGGGTAATTTCTCTTTTTCCTTGGGGACCCGGCATTTTCGAAACATAAAAGCCTGCAGATTTCAAACCCCTCCTTACCCCGCCTTTGGAGCAATAGGTGGTAAGAACGCCGCCTAAGCGCAGTGCTGCAAATACTTTCTTAAATGCTGTTAACTCCCACAATTCGGGATGTACTTCTGGTCCAAAAGCATCGTAATACACCAAATCGAAATGTTTTGATGGCCATTTTGCTTCATTAAGAGTAACTGGATATTTCCTCAGCAAAAACTGTGGCGCAATTGCCACCTCTTTATTGTAGGGCGATTCGTGAAGTTGCAAAAAGAATTTCTCTGCTTCTGCATCCCCTATCAACTTAGGATAGTTCAATGCTTTGTATTCTTCGGGCTTCAACGGGTAAGGCTCTATAGCGTGATACACCACGGTTGCCCCTGTTTTAAGTGCTTCCAAATAAGTGAGCAAGGCATTAAGCCCTGTTCCAAAACCCACCTCCAAAATCCTTATGGTTTCATTAGTTGAAAGCATTATATTGAATCCATTCTCAATGAAAACATGGCGACTTTCCTGCATAGCTCCATAAGTGGAGTGATAATGCTCTTTTACACCTTCCAAGGCAAAGGTGTGCGAGCCATCTTCGGTAATAATCAATCTTCTTTCGGGTTGAAAATTCTCGGGCATGGGGTTGGGTTTGAAAAAACTGCAATTAGACCAAATAAATTGCGCAATTAGACTTCATCCGTTTTTCGAATAATCAATTTTTTAGCAATTCAATATTCGAGCAATTGTAGGCATAATGTTTCGCACATAAAAAAACCGGCTGCTGACTTTTTATCCCTTTCTCAACAGCCGGACACTACAAACTGTTAGGATCTTAGCTTAATCTGGCGATGACTTCCTTATTTCTATTGTTCATAATCTCCTTGCCATCGGGGGTGTAGAGGTGGTTAAGCAACTCTTGATAATGCTTCACAATGGCAGGGCGTACAATCTTCATGGTGCTGTTCATCAGTTTGTTTTGCTCTGAGAATGGCTCATCGAGGATTGCTACAGCAGCAGGAAGCCAACGAGTTGGGAATACTCCGGCCTGATCGCCACCGGGCAAGAAGCGATCTAACTCCTGCCGTATCTTTTTCAATGCAGCTACTTGTCCATCTTCGGTATTTGGTGTGAGTTTGCTTTTCTCCAGAAAATCTTTTAGTCTGGGTTTGTTTATCACCACCAAGCCTACCGTATAGGGATTTTGGTTGTTGTAGAGCATCATTTGGTCAATAAACGGAATTTTCTCTACCATGTACTCTTCGATTCCTTCGGGGCTATATTTTTCGCCATCGCTACCTATGAGCAAACTCTTGCTCCTGCCCAATACATAGAGGTAGCCGTCGCTATCCACATATCCCAAATCGCCGGTATGCAGCCAACCATTGCGGAGGGTTTCTTTGGTAGCGGTTTCGTTGGCCCAATATCCGGCCATTACATTCTCCCCTCTTACAACTATTTCTCCTTGTTGCCCCACAGGAAGCTCCACACCCGCTTCATTGCAGATTTTCAAATCGAGATTGGGTACAATCTTTCCCGAAGAACCCATTTTGTGAAAATCGGGCGTGTTCGACGAAATGATGGGCGAGGCCTCTGTAAGTCCATAGCCTTGATACATGGGAATACCAATGGCATAATAGAATCTTTGCAGATCAATGTCGAGCAGCGCGCCCCCGCCCACAAAATATTTCAGACGACCACCAAAATTATTCTGAATCTTACTGAAAAGAATCTTATCAAAAAGTTTGTACAATGGCTTGAGTATCACTCGCCAACCGGTGCCTTTGTTGTGGCCTTCTCGGTTGTAGGCGTATGCAACTTTCAAACCCAAGTTGAACAAGCCCCATGCAATAGCTCCTTTGTCGCGCACGCCTTTTTCAATGTTTTTTCTAAAATTCTTCGCAAGTGCCGGAACGCTCAACAAAAAATGCGGGCGCACCTCCTTGATGTTTATGGGAATGTTGCGCAGGGTTTCGTTTAGGGATTTGCCTACTTGCACCGATGCCAAACTTGCTCCTTTTTTTATTAATGCATAAATGCCCACTGTGTGCGCAAAGCTATGATCCCACGGAAGAATATGCAGCGAAGTGTAATACGAAGGTATCTCGATTAGAGAGCAACCCTGTTCTACATTGCTGAGGTAGTTGCGGTGGGTAAGAATAATGCCCTTGGGATCGGCAGTGGTGCCCGATGTGTAGCAAATATTTGCGTAATCGTTTGGTCCAATGCTTTGGGTTATTTTCTCAAGATGCCTTCCGTCTGCCAATAGCAGAGCTTCGCCTTCTGCAAGCAATTGGTCAATTACCACCACCTTTTTGTTGCCAAGTGCTTCGGGCAATTTTTCGGGATTGTCTAGTAGCAAAACAAACTCCACAGTTGCAAGCTTATCCAATATGTTGAAAACCTTCTTGTGGTGATTTCCTGAAACGATGATGCCTTTGCAACCTGAGTGATTGATTCGAAAAATCAAATCGCCGGGTTCATCTAATTTTACTGATAGTGGCACACTGATAGCTCCGATGTACAACAAAGCCAACTCGCTCACGACCCAATCGTTGCGCCCTTCAGAAATCAATGCAACACGGTCCCCCTTTGTAAGCCCCATGCTCAAAAAACCTGATGCAAGACGGATTATTCTCTCTTTTGCCTCCTTGTAGGTAGTTCCTTGGTATTGTTTGCCCTTTTTTTCCCAAAGCAGCACATTGTCGCCATTGCTGCTCACCATGCTTTCAAAAAGTTGGGGAAGATTGTAGATTTCCATAGATTAGTTTTTGGGTTGAAACAAAGTTTTTTTATAAAAATCAGTTATAAATATGCAAATTTAAAGGCAAATGCTTTTTAAATCTATTCGGTATGCCAACGCCATTACAAGGGCTAAAATTAATGCAAAAAAACTGTATAATTACGAAGTAAGTCGGCAGCAAGGCAAGAATGCACGGGTAGAATTCCCACCAAGTCGCCCACCGAAAAGCGGTTCGCAAAATCATTGGGCAAAGCAATCACCCCATGTTCTTGGGTAATTCTTCTCACAAAGCATGGTGAAGAAGGTAATTCCCAACTTCCGTTTTCGTTAAGTAGCACCATCATTCCAAAATGTGGACGACCCTTATTGCACAAAACAGACTCTTTCGACAGATGCACCGCGCCACCATAAACCACTAAATCATTGCGCTTAGGATACACAGCTACAACCGGTGTAGCCACAGCCACTGCAATATCCTCCATTGCACATGCGCCTAACTGCCATTGCATAACATCGAAATACACAAAATTGCCCGGACGCAACTCTTCGGCTCCAAAGAAATCATCTGCCAAGGTGCACGAAGGTGTGTCGCCCCAAGAAACAACAATTTCAGGGTGTTGCCTTTGGAATTGTTCTTTAAGCCTGTTCAGACTATTCATACCTTGCCTGTGAATTTCGCTTACTTGTTGGGTATTTGGGGTTTGATAGGTATGACCTGCATGGGCAACAAATCCTGAAAACTTAATCCATGGATTTTTCTCGGCTTGCGCAATTGCTTTGGCAATTTGCTCAACGGCATCGGGTAAAAAGCCTGTGCGATTTGCACCCACATCCACCTCGATGTACATTCGTACGCTACTCTGCAACTTGGCCGCCAATTGGGGTGATACTCCCTCTGCAGATACCAAAATGCCCAGAGTAACCCTTTTTGCCAATGCATTTATCCTATCTATCTCTCTGATATTCACCGGAAATGCAATCATTATATCGCTCCAGCCCCCATCTGCAAAATATTCGGCCATTGAAACCGAGGATACTGCTATGCGTTGAACCCCAAAAGTTTTAAACAACTCTCCCACTCGGTGCAATTGGTGAGTTTTGAAATGTGGGCGAAGCACAGCATCAGCCATGTTAGCGCGCGAAACCATCCGGGAAATATTTACGGATGCTTTGGCAGTATCCACCAAAAAAGTAGGCTTGTAAATGCCCGAAAGTATGGTTTCACTTTTGACATCTTCCATTATTCAGCTATTTTACTGCGGAGCAATCGCTGCAAATTGTTATCCAAATTGAGCACGATTATTTGCCAATTTTATTATTTAATCATCCCAAAGATTTACTTATTGAGCTTGGCTTCTACTTTCTCCAATATTTCTTTTTCCTTTTGCTTTGCTGCCTCTACTAAAGCTACGCCCTTCATAAGAATTTGGTTTACAAAATCCCTGTCGTGCAAATCGTTGCTGTTTACTTTCACATTCAAGTATGCACCCATTACTGCTGTACGGGCACATAGCGCACCTACGCCAGCATCGGTTACCGAAGCCGGATTTCCTTCTTCTACCATTGCATCAATGATTTCCATTGATTTGAAAGCTGCTTCCATCACCTTGAAAGGTATTTCGATAGCATTTTTTGTAGCTGCCTGTATGGCCTCTTTGCGCATTGTAGCCTCTTTATCATTGCCTTTGGGCAATCCAAAAGCCTCCATAATCAGGTTAAAGGCCTTGGTGTCTTCATCCACCAAAAAGATTAATTCATCTTTTAGTCGTTGACCCTTTTCTGCCCATCCACCGAATTCATCCCATCGGTTGTCCCATCCCCTCTTGTGCGACGAAAGGTTGGCAACCATTGTAGCAAGAGAAATGCCCAAAGCACCCACATAGGCTGCAACCGATCCGCCACCGGGAGCGGGCGACTCACTGGCTGTCTCATCTGCAAATGCCTGAAGATTCATATCTATCAACTTGCGCCCTTGTTGATCTTCAATCAGGTATTCAATAATCTTTTCTTTGGGATCGAAAGGCTTTAACTCATCGAGACCCAGCGATTTTACAGCTATTTTTATAAGCTCCTGCTCCGAAACTCCTGTGCTTCGTTGCTGCTTGGCAAGGAAATATTTTCCTGCATCTATAAGAGCTTTCTTCGGTACAAGTCCTACCAATTCCGAACCGGTAACCCTTATGCCACGCTCATCGGCCTTGCGGCAAACCTCGTCGAATGCTATATGCACAGGTGTTACGCTTATGTTGGTCAGATTCATGGAAATTTGCGCCACTCCGTATTCTTCAATAAACCAACCAATAGCTTTTACCGATTTGAGCGAGCCTGGAATGTATACAGGGTCTCCATTTTCGTCTTTTACAATCTTTCCGGTAATGGGGTCGCCCTCCCTTTTTACTCTACCTTTTTCGCGCACATCAAAAGCGATGGAGTTTGCACGGCGGGTGGAAGTTGTATTGAGATTAATGTTGTAGGCAATAAGGAAGTCGCGTGCGCCAACTGCCGTAGCACCGGTACGGGCGTTAAATGCTGCTGGTCCAAAGTCGGGTTTCCATTCGGGCTTAGTAAGCTTTTCCGGAAGGCCCTCATATTCTCCGCTCCTGCAATTGGCAAGATTGCGCCGCTTGGGTTCGAAGGCTGCCTCTTCGTAGCAGTAAATCGGAATGCCCAACTCAGTGCCAATGCGTTCTGCCAATTTCCGGGCATATTGAGCAACTTCTTCCATCGTAATATTGGCAACAGGTATCAATGGGCAAACATCGGTAGCACCCATGCGGGGATGCTCGCCCTTGTGCTTCGACATATCTATAAGCTCCGATGCTTTTTTTACAGCCCTGAAAGCAGCCTCTAATACTTCATCGGGAGTGCCAACAAAGGTTACAACCGTCCGGTTGGTAGCTTTGCCCGGATCCACATCCAACAACTTCACGCCATCAACGCCCTCAATCTCTTGCGTTATGCGGTCAATGATACCCATATCCCTACCTTCGCTAAAATTTGGAACACATTCGATAAGTTTTTTCATCTGTAAATTATTTATAAAAAGATCTGATAAAATTGCCAATTAAGATTTTGTGCCGGTTTGTATAAAATGCATAATCCGTGCAAATTTTTTGTTAACCACAACATGTAGCGCACTTCTTAGGTTGTTTTTCCCACTGGCATAACGCAACGAATGATCGCTACAATTTTTAAAAGTTTGATTTGTTATCACAACGCATGCCTTCAATACATTGGGCAATCTAATATGTGAGATTTAGATAATTACTGCAACTCAACTACACCGTAACAAACAGGTAGCGAAATTAAACAATGTGTGGATTTTTATTCCATTGCCACGAAAATTATGTTCTTGTATCGGGGCAGGGGTTTCGTAACTCTTAAACATTCCATCAAGATTGGTCGAGCAGTCAAAGAATTTCAAGTAGATGGAAGTTTCATCCATAAATAATTTTAAGGTTTATGGCCGGATGGAACTCCATGTTTACTATTTTCAATGGTGTTTGTGTTTATTGCAAACATGTTCGTTTCATAACAAGAAGGCTAAATATTTTCACGGGATTTGAAAGCAAAAAAAAAGAGCCTTGAAAGAGGCTCTCCGAAACTAAATGCTTTGAATAGGAAGAAATTATTTTCTTCTTTCCTTGATTCTGGCTTTTTTGCCGCGCAATGCTCTCAAGAAGAATATTCTGGCGCGTCTTACCATACCTCTGCGGTTAAGCTCTACATTGTCAATAAATGGTGAGTTGATGGGAAAAATCCTTTCAACGCCAACATTGCCGGAGATTTTTCTAACAGTAAAAGTAGCTGTTGCACCGGCTCCTTTGCGCTGAATAACAACGCCTTGAAACTGCTGGATACGCTCCTTGCTGCCTTCTTTGATTTTATAATGAACGGTTACAGTATCACCGGCTTTAAATGCGGGCCATTCTTTCTTCTCAATCAATGTGTTTTGCACAAAGTTGATTATTTCCATCTGGTTCATTGGTACAAAATATTATGTGGTTCTTGTATTCTCAAAAGGAGTGCAAATGTAGTGAATAATTTTAATTCAATTAACAAAGCTGCAAAATTAAATTTTGAAAATCATAAAATTGGCTTTTTTGCTATGAAACAGTTCCTAACGACATGTTTGGCTGTCTCAAAAAACAGCCGGCTATATGGGAACAACATATAAGATTGCCCACGGGCAAAATGCATCCCACTGTAGGATTCTTGCCCTTCCAAGTTTCAGACTTTTTAGAATGAAAGAAAAATATATGGAATTTGAATTTGCGGTGATTTTAGACTGTCGAAACCACAAAAATCATTCTTTAAGTCCCTGCGAATGAATCTCATTTTTTTATTATGGAGCGTAAGTTTTTTATATATTCAATTAGTCTGTATCCAAAATGAAAATATTGCGTACCTTGCCGAAATTTTCCAATTATGCTTCACGACAAGTTTTTCCCCACACCGTTACAACTGCTTCTTAGAATCACGCTGAGCCATCTTGAAAAAAATAGCTTTTTCGGCATTCCTTCATCTTT
>DMJL01000262.1 GCA_003451785.1 Bacteroidales bacterium | reverse complement strand
ACCTGAATATTCAACGCAGATAAGGCTCTAAATCAGGATACCTATTCAATCCAAAAGCTTTAGATAGCGTTCGCGGATTGGGGCTATGCGTTCGGGCGACATTTGGTCTTTATAGATGCGCACCATATCTATAATCTGTTGGTTTTCGAACAGGTAACCTGTTGCTGCATCGAAAAATAGAATACTTGTTTCGTATTTTACTTTAATGGTAAGTGCCTTAAAATCCGCCCAGTTTATGTATTTTGGGATTTCAAAAAATCCTACATTAGGGTTTACAGTATCCATATAAATACCATCGGGATGCCTTTCTAAAAAGTAGAATTTCAGCAGCCTTATGAGTGCCATTTCATTCTTAACTGTTTCAAATGATGACTTGAGATGCACACCCTCATTATTATACAGTTCTTGCAAAAGGATCGCCTGCGAATAATCTTTAATTTTCTTAACCCTTATAGCCTGCGTGGTTCTCAGGTTTAGACCTATACTTGCAGGGGTTGCACTAAATTCAAAATCTACCTTTTTTTGCACATTGAGGGTTGCCCTGGTAAGCACTTCAAAAGGATGATGCCCATCGAGCGCAAACAACAAATAGTGTGTGCGAGTATCTTGCGCACCATCGTTGTAATATCCAAAAAATGGATTTATACCCTCATATACTTGAGTATTGTTCCAAACCATTTGCTTTGGAAGGGAATTTACCGGCTCTTCCTTAATAATGCCGCCAAATCGTTCAATTACGGGTTTCATAGGCTTCGATTTTGTGGTTTTGGTAAATTGATTGAAATATTTTAGGTAAAAAACTTTAGTTTTCTCAACCATGGAAAGCTATTCAATCTAAATCAGAAATCACTCGAAGGGTCATTATGTTTACCCATTTCGATAATTTCAACTTTTGCAGCCCAATTTTGCCAACAAAGGCTATGTGTCCCTAACCGCTATGCTTACATTTGGTCAATTTTTGCAGTCTTCGGGTACTTGAGAATGACAAGAGCACTCGATAGGCTTACCTGTTTGCGGATCGAATTTACTGCCACAGGTTTTTGTAAATGTAGCTCCAGGTTTGAAAAACATTTTTATTGCAATACCACCTATTGCTAATCCGACAATTAAAACGGACAAAAGAAAAACTTCCATGGTTGTGATAACATTACTTTTGATAAACAATTTTAATGACCAAAATGTTTATGCCATAAAATGCATTCGTTAAAAAGCAAAACTAAGTTTTGGTGCTAATGGCTTGCAAATACTTGCAAATAAAAGCATTAGGCTTTATGTATTTGAATGCAAAATAATCAGGCAATATCTAATGCGTGGGTGAAAACCCATTAGTCGCCCACATCATAAGAATGCCGGCAGCCACCGAAGCATTTAGCGATTCGGCGCCCGATACTCCCCGCAAATGCATACTACCCGGTATAGAAATTCGCTTTCTAATCAGCGCATTCAATTCTGGAGATATGCCAGCCGACTCGTTGCCAATAACAATGATGGATTTGTTGGAAATGCGGGATTCTAACATATTGCTACCATCTAAGGAAGCCCCAATCAAATCAATTTCGGGCGAAAGCTTTGCACAATAGGAAGGCAAATCGGTATAATAAACTTTTACCCTCAAAAAAGAGCCCATGGTGGATTGGATAACTTTGGGGTTGAAAATATCTACAGTCGAAGGGCTGCAAATCACCTCTCGAATCCCAAACCAATCGGCAGTGCGAACAATGGTACCCATATTGCCAGGATCTTGAATGGAATCGAGCATTAGCGTTAATTGTGCACCTATAGGCAAAGGTGCTTGCCCTATCGAAGGTCGCTTTGCAACAGCTAAGATTCTACCGGGAGTCTTTAGGTGGCTGATGCGATCCATATCCGAGGCACTTACTTCAAATACGGCTTTAGCCCTTTGGGTGGCGTTCCCTAAAGCTGCCAACTCATCGGAAAGCGCATACAAACCTTGCACTTCCATATCACTGCCAAGCAATTCGCGCACAATTTTTTCACCTTCCACCACAAATACGCCATGCTGCAGCTGAAACTTCTTCTGCTGCAAACTGCTTAGATATTTTTTTTGCGATAGGCTTAGCATGAAATTTTTATGGATATATGAAAAAACCTGCCAAGCTATGCGCCTGACAGGTTTCTCTTTTATGACAAAAGCATTATTCTGCTATTACATCAAATTTAATATCGAATCTTACTTCCCTGTGAAGATTGATTTTTGCAGTATGCTGGCCAACTTCTTTTACGGAGTGGCTATCCAATACAATGCACTTGCGATCGATTTCGATATCGAATTGATTTTTTATGGCATCAGCAAGTTGGATGGTATTTACTGAACCAAAAAGTTTACCTGAAACGCCCGCCTTGCTGTAAATTTTTACAACCACATCTTGCAGCTTCTCGGCAAGTTTCTCGGCATCTTTCTTGATTTTTGATTCTTTGAAAGCCCGTTGCTTCAATGTTTCTGCCAACTTTTTCTTCTCAGA
Organism: Bacteroidales bacterium; assembly: GCA_003451785.1. Lineage (GTDB taxonomy): Bacteria > Bacteroidota > Bacteroidia > Bacteroidales > UBA7960 > UBA7960. The sequence continues at coordinate 1,104 of DMJL01000262.1, read as the reverse complement.
AGGAAGAGCTAATATGGCGAATCCTTTGGGGATAAGATAGTTTGCCGCATAACCGGGCTTTACCTTTACGATATCGTCTTTAAATCCCAAATTGGGAATGTCCTGTTTTAGAATGATTTCCATAGTGTTTCCTCCTTATTTTAAAAGATCTGCCACATAAGGCAACAAAGCCAAATGACGGGCACGCTTGATAGCCCTGGTAACCTTACGCTGAAACTTCACCGATGTTCCGGTGAGCCTACGGGGAAGAATTTTCCCTTGCTCATTTACAAACTTCAAAAGAAAGTTCGCATCCTTGTAGTCGATATACCTAATGCCGGCTTTTTTGAAACGGCAGTATTTTTTCTTCTTGACATCTACAGCTATGGGAGCCAGATATCTGATTTCGCTATTTTGTTGATTTGCCATTGTTTTTTGTTAAAAAAAGGTTTAATACCTGATGAATTACGCCTCCTTAGATGCTTTTGCCAATCTATCGGGACGCCTTTTTTCGTTGTATGCAACCGCAAATTTATCGAGCGATACAGTAATAAAGCGAATAATCCGCTCATCCCTTTTAAACTCAAGCTCTAAATCGGCTACCAAGCTGGGCGCGGCTTTAAACTCAATCAAATGATAAAAGCCTGTGGATTTCTTTTGGATGGGATAGGCAAGTTTCTTTAGGCCCCAGTGATCTTCAAATACAATCTCTGCTCCTTTTTTCGTCAGGAAGTCCTGAAACTTACTTACCGCTTCCTTCATCTGTTCATCAGACAAAACGGGAGTCATAATGAAAACGGTTTCGTACTGTTTAAGCATTGTTACAGTAAATTAGGTTAATTTGTTTGTTAAAAATTCGTTTTTCAAAACGAACTGCAAAGGTAGATAATTTCACCAAACTTCAACTGCGGTTTTTCAAAAATTTCTCTTGAAAAAATAATGGTCCAAAACTGGGATGCTTTCGCATTGCAGTCGGCAATTCTCCACGACTTCAAAAGAAACCATTTACAATAATTCACGGTTTATAAATTTAGGCTCGAGATGCAATAATGCCTGAAAAGAGTTTATTTACTGCATAACAATAAAATTATCACCCATATTACTACAAAAGATTGAGCAATCGGG
>DMJL01000108.1 GCA_003451785.1 Bacteroidales bacterium | reverse complement strand
CCGGTAGCAGCTTCTTGCACTTCGAAGTCGAAATCATCGTCCATGAAGGGATAGCTCACCTTAAAATTCTCTAAAATGCGCAATACTCCGCTTCTGATACCTGGCTCGTCGTCAACAACAAGGATGGAAAGTTGAGCCATGATTAGATTTTCAAAAGTTTAAAAATTTCCCGTTGCAGTTGGTCGTGTCTTATGCTTTTATCTAAGAAGATATCGGCTTGCATCCATTCCTTGCCTTCTTGGGTGGTGAGATCAAACATCAAGCCTGTTTCGCTGGTAACGGCCGATGCCATTATTATCGGCACTCCTGGATAAAGGGTTTTAATGAGATTGCAAAGAGTAAAACCTGCATCGTGCCTTTCCATCATGAGATCGAGAATAGCCAAGTCGGGTTTTATTCTTTCTAAAATATGTTCGGCTTCTCTTTGCGATCCTGCAGTAACTACAGCAAACCCCATGGATAGTAAAAATGTTTTTATCTGAAATAGGTAGTCTGCGTCATCGTCAACCAATAGTATGATTTTGTTTTTTGTTGTTTCCATAGCCCAAAGGGTTACAATCAATTTTGTTGTTTTTTTAAAGCGTCTTCATCAGTTGATTTTCGTGGCAAAGTTACAATGAACGAAGAGCCTGTTGCTCCTTTTGTAGGATCGTTGTTGGTTTCCACTTTAATGTTTCCGCGGTGCATTTTTACAATTCCATAAATAATGGGTAGTCCAAGCCCAGTGCCCTGCCCATTGGTTTTGGTTGTATAAAATGGCTCAAACATTCTTTCTAAAGTCTCCTGGGTTATTCCCGTGCCGGTATCGGTTACCTCCAAAAGCATTTCCTCGGTTTCAAAATTATCTTCAACCACTACTTTTAGCGTGCCACCATTGGGCATTGCTTCAATAGCATTTTTAAAAAGGTTGCTCAAAACCTGCACCATTTGGTCGTGGTCGCATTCTACCATTGGGTCTTTGGTTCGTACCTGTATCAGCAACTTTACATTTGGTGGCAAAATAACAGCCCTTAAGCTATCCTTAACAATCAAGTTCACATTTATTCTTTCGAAATATACTTTGCTTCTTCTTGCAAAATTCAGAAGACCGCCAATGATTTTCTTGCACCTGTCAGCTTGTTCTACTATCAATTGCATATCGCGAAACACCGGTGATGATGGGTCTATCTCATCCAATAGAATATGACTGTACATGATAATCACCCCAAGTGGGTTGTTTACTTCATGTGCAATGCCGGCAGCAAGTTGCCCCATGGATGCCAACTTTTCGCTTTGCTTGAGTGCTGCACGGGTTGACTCTAAATTTTTGTTTGTAACATCCAGTTCCTGTATGTAGTTGTGTAGTTTTATGATGGTATGGGGCAAACACATTTCTATTTCGGCATTGCCATTCAAAATAGCAACCGCATGATCGTAGCAAGTGTCGTAGCCACAAGCACCACAATTCAATTCGTCGTCGGTCGAATTTTTACCAATATCCATGAGAACTTTCCGAATATCCTTTTCATTTATCTCTGTAGCAACTCTTTGGTCGTCGGGCGCAAAGGTTCGGCTTAGATCAAGCTTCCGAAAGAGTTCCAAATCTTTTTTCCATTGCTCTTGATGGAGCTTATCAAACTTTCGTTTTGTGAAATTGGAAATACTCTTTCGCTTATTGAAGAATTGCTCGTTGTTGCTCATACCTGGCCCCTGAATACATCCATTGCAGCATAGCAAATCAAACAATTTAGCGTCTAAATGACCTTCTTCAAACTCTTTCAGCACACCTGTAATTTGTTGCCGACCTTCGGCAACCACTATTTCTCCCTTCACAAAATCTTCCTGCAAATCTACCGTTTGAAGCATCCCGCCGCTGATAGGAAAAATAGCGCCTTTGCCGGCAAGTGGCGGATCGAATTCTGATGGAGTAACATCGTGCTGAGTGATTTCTTTCTCCGAAAACATCCTCCTAAGCTCTACGAATGATAATGCTTCATCTATAAGATGCTGAAACTCTTTACGCTCTATCTCCCCCTTTTTTGCAATACAAGGACCTATAAAAACTATCTTGATGTTTTCGCCATGTATTGTTTTTAGCACTTTTGCCATTGCAATCATTGGCGAAACTATGGGTGCAAGAGATGCCGAAATCTGCGTATGGTGTTTTTCTACGAAACTAACAATAGATGGGCAGCAAGTGGTGATATAGGTGTTGTTGGGATTGTTGCCAAGCAATTCTTGGTATTTATGTGCCACAAGCTCGGCGGCAAATGCCACTTCATTCACATAATTAAACCCCAATGCTCTAATCATCCCTACAAATGCCTTATAATCGGCAATATCGGTAAATTCGGCAGCCATGCTTGGTGCAACAATGGCAGCAACTTTTGGCTCATCCCGGAGTAGTTTTTTTACTTTATCTATCGAGAAGGAATACATCTTTGCATTGCGTCCGCAAACTTTCACACAACTGCCACAAACAATGCAGCGGGATTCTATAATGGCTGCCTGACCCGATTCTATCTTTATGGCCTTGGCGGGGCATTCCCTGATACATGCATAGCAAAGCCTGCACCTGTCGCGTACAGTGAAAATATATTGATGCTTTGCTGGCTGGCTCATTTTAATGGTATTTACAATTGTTTGTGCAAACCATTATCGGTTCGAAACTTGCTTAATGCTTGGTTTGTGCCCGACTTCTGTATATCTAACAAGAAATTTTCGGCATGTGTACTTTTCGGCGCATTAGGTATTCCGCATTCCTTCTCAAATTCTTGGCAAATCTTTTTTCTGATACGCGATTTTTCTTTTCCAAAATCAATGGGATGTCCTCCGCCACCAGCACAACCATCGCCGCAAGCCATTATCTCAATATAGCAGAAACTTTGCTTTTTATTACTACGAAAACCTTCTAAAAGTTTATTGGCTTTGTGTTGACCCGAAGCCCAAGCAATTTTCAAATCCTTGAGACCTATTGCCAATTTTGCTTCCCGTATTCCTGATGGGCTTCTACCCGGAATGTATTTGTAATGATCGTTTCTTTTTTTCTTTATCAATGGGTACAAGGCCTCGGCAATCGCTTCAGATTTTCCACCGGAGTATCCCATTTTAAATCCGAAAGGCAATCCCTTGTCGAAAGGCATATCCGGAGACTCAGGGGTTGCTTTGGTTATATCAATACCGTGCAGTCGTATTAAATTGAGCAATTCTCTTGTGGTGAGCACAGCATCTATCTCAGCTATGCCTTTGTGTGTGTTTTGGGGGCGTGTGAATTCAAATCTTGCTCCCACACATGGCACCAACGACACAATAAATGCATCATCTTCAATCATTTTTTCATTCGTGGCGTCTAATCCTTTCAAATATGTGCCAAACAATTGTTGTGGCGACTTCACAGGCGATAAATGCGGCACAATTTCGGGCATGAAAGTTTCCGCATACTTCACCCACGAAGGACAGCAGGAGCTAATCAATGGCTCGTTGATGCCGTTTTGAATACGGTGGGCAATGATTTGTGCTTCCATGCGAATATGAAGGTCTATGGCAAAACTCAAATCAAAAATTTTTGAAGCCCCAAGTTTTTTCAAGATATTGGTAAGCAATCCCAAAACATTTTGCTGCGGTTTGAAGTCTAAATGCTCAGCTATGGAAACTACCAATGCCGGTGAAATCAAAAAGTACACTTTCTTCTCTTTATTGTCTAATGCAGCTTGCACCTTATCTAGAGACGGCAAGTCGGATAATGCACCAGTGGGGCAAACCGTTATGCATTGACCACAATGCACACAGCAGCTGTTATTCAATCCTTTTTTGAATGCGCTATTGATGATCGTTTGATTGCTCCGCGAAATAAAATCTATTGCCGTTACTTCTTGCAATTCTTCGCAAACCCTTACGCATCTGCTGCACAAAACACATTTGGCTGCATCGCGCATTACGCTTGGGCTGGAAAAGTCGGGGAAAAATGGCCTTTTCGGTGCATTGTACCTTCGTTCCACAATGTGCAACTCTGCTGCTAAAGTGCGCAATTCGCAATTTGCGTTGCGGCTGCAATACAAACAATCGTCGGGATGATTGGATAAAAGCATTTCTACAATACTTTTGCGCGCTCGCATAACCCTTTGGGTATTGGTAAGCACACAAAGCCCTTTTTCGACAGGAAATGAACAGGATGTAACCAATTCTTTGCGACCCTCAATCTCCACAACACACAAGCGACAAGCCCCCGTAGGAGAGAAACCCTCCATGTTGCAAAGGGTAGGAATACGAATACCAAACCGCCGAAGAACCGACAGTAGCGATTCTCCTTCCTGAACCTTCACAGGGTTGTTGTTTATATGAATGGTAAAATCCATTTTCAAAAAAGAAATTAGTATGCCGATATGGCATTAAATTTACAACTGTCGTAACAAACACTACAACCTATGCATCGCTCATCAATAATATGGTGTGGTTGTTTGATGGTTCCTACAATAGCATCCGAAGGGCATTTTTTAAAACAAACCGTGCAGCCTATACACTTGTTGGGATCTATGAAGAACACACGCAAACCCTTGCACGAACCCGAAGGACATTTTCGATCGTAAATATGACTCCTGAGTTCATCGTTGAAGTTTTGCATCACACTCAAAATTGCATTGGGGGCCGATCTTCCTAAGGCACAAAGTGATGTTTCTCTGATAACTGTTGATACGCTCTTGAGTTGCATAATGCCTTTGAAACGCTCCAATGCAGATGTTTTGTTTCCTGCATCTGGTCTCCTAATGGTTTGTTCTAATATCTGCGAGATTATTGCTGTTCCTTCTCTGCATGGAATGCACTTGCCACAACTTTCCTTTTGGAAAAATTTGGTTAAATGTGCAGCAATATCTACCATACAAGTAGTTTGGTCAACTACTGCAAAACCACCACTACCCAGCGAAATTCCAATATTTTGCAACTCCTTGTAATCAATGCGCACATCGAGTGTATTCTCTGTAATGAAATTGCCCGAATTTATCCCAAGCAGCAATGCTTTAAAACGCACACTGTTTTTTAGACCTCCGCCAATTCCATAAATTATTTCTCTAAAAGTAGCTCCCATGGTAACTTCTATAATTCCCCTATTCGAAGTTTGCCCAGAAAGGGTAAATAGCTTGGTGCCTTTGCTGGTTTCTGTTCCAATGCCCTTGAACCATTCGGCACCTTTGTGTAGGATAAGTGGTACATTTATGAGTGTCTCCACATTGTTTACACAAGTAGGTTTGTCCCAAAGTCCTTTTTCGGTAGGATAGGGTGGCTTTGCTTGGGGCATAGCTCGCTTGCCCTCTATGGAATTAATCAGTGCCGTTTCTTCTCCACAAACGAAAGCCCTGGCTCCTTTTTTTATCGAAATATCAATACTAACACCCGAATCCAAAATATTGTGCCCAACCAATCCAAAGTTCCGAGCTTGCTCCAAGGCTTTTTCAAATTGCTTGGCAGCGTGGTCAAATTCCCTTCGAGTAAACAGAATGGCTTTTGATGCTGCGGTAGCATAGGCACCGATAAGCAGCGACTCTATGAGCAAATGTGGATTGCTTTCCATCACCATTCTGTTCATGTAACTTCCCGGGTCGCTTTCTACGGCATTGGCAATGAAATACTTTTGGCTTGCATAAGTCTCTTGCACCATTCTCCATTTGCGTCCCACCGGAAAATTACCGCCACCTCGTCCCGTTAATCTACTTTCCTCAATGCATTGGCAAACCTCCACCGGCATCTTTTGTGCTATTGCACGCGAAAAGGCTCGATACCCGCCTTTTGCAATATATTCGGCTACCGACAGGGGGTCTATAACTCCGCAATGCTTCAACAATAAACGGTGCTGTCCGGCAAAAAACGGATGAGCCGAAATATCGGGTACATCATCCCAATTTTGCAAAATTTGGCTGCTATACTGCCCCAAAATGTCTACTCCTTGAGGCAAGCTGTAATTGAGCATCTCATCGAGAAGCAGAGAAACTTTGTCTTTGCTAACATTGCCAAAAACCAAGCGCGTACGACCAGGCATTTGAATATCCACAATGGGTTCCATGCTACATAATCCTATGCAACCGCCTTCTACCAAATCTACTTGGTAATTGTAGCCTTCTAAATACTCTTTTATGCTATCATGTATTTTGGATGCTCCCGCAATGGTGCCGCAACTTGCCATACCTACATAAATCAATGGGCGGTGAATACGCTCTTTTCCTAAAAAACTCAACTCTTTGAGAATTTCAGGAGTAGCGGGAGGTTCATGCCCCAGCAAAACCTTCTGTACAAGTAGCTTTTTTATGCTTTCTGCAGTTGTTAAGTTCATATCATTTCTGCTTTGGCATTACACTGAGCTAAAATGAATTTCAATTCTTGAATTTTGATACGAATATGAAACTCTTGATTTATCTCCATCACGGGAGCTTGAGCACACCCCCCCAAACACGAAACTATCTCCAGACTAAAATTACCTTCAGAGTCGGTATGCCCAGCGTTAATTTTGAGTTGCTTCTCAAGCTCCGAAATTACTAAAGTTGAATTTTCGATTTTACAGGCTGTACCATTGCAAACCTTGATATGAAATTTTCCTTTCGGAGAAAACCAAAAAGTGTCATAAAATGTAGCAACCCCATACACTTTATTCAGAGAAATAGACAAATAATTGCTTACTTCCACAATAGCGTCTTGGGGCAAATAGCCAAACTCCGCCTGTATGTCGCTCAATAGCGGAATGAGATCTTCCCGAAGTTTATTAGGAAACCGGTCAAGAAAATGGGCTATTTTTTTGCGCATAAATGCAAGTTGTATAATTTTTCACAATGTTAATAGTTTTCACAATACATTCAATAGACGGAGTGTAAAAACTATGAAGGAAAATTTACGCTTTTGGTTAGTTGCATTTTGGGCGTTGCTTTCACATTAAAGAAAACGAAAACCCATAGGAGAATGCTTTTGTTTGAAGATACTTAGCTCCGCTTATTTATTTAGGTTGGCTTCTATTCCGTTCGAAAGGAAAAATTCCTCCTTTGGGTAGGTTGTAATTGTTGTAAGGGTTGTAAGGGTTGTATCTGTTTTAGGGATTGTGCCGTCGTTTTTCACGGTCATTCTATTGAATAACAGTTGATGAAAGCATTCAACAATTTGTGAAAAACCAAATTTTCGAGGATTCATAGCTACCTGTTGTTATTGGCTAACAATCAATTCAAATCGTCACGGAGTAAAAAAGCTCTCAAAACATGGATTATCAATGGTTTCAAAGAACGCAAACTACTTTTTAGTAGACACTATTGATGTTTTTATAAAAAATTGCATCAATCAAAACTTTGCACCCAAAAACCGAAATTTTGGGGCTGATTTTTGTTTTACAATTTGAATCCTTCGTATTAGAGTAATTCTTACATTTGGTATCGAAGGAAATAATATTTTTTTTATATATAATGATCGATTCTGAAATAGAAATTACATTCTGCATGGGAAGCAGTTGTTTCTCAAGGGGCAACAAAAAAACCCTTCAAGCTGTGCAAAAATATCTTGGCAATATGGGATTATCTGCAAAAATTTCCATTGTCGGTTCGCATTGCTTGGACAAATGTGTGCACGGGCCTATCATTAAGATAAACAATATCAGATATACCCAAGTGGATGAGTTCAATGTTATAGGTTTTATTGAAAGCTTTTTGGAGACGCATTTAGATAAATGATGTCGGTGATTGCTGACTTTTTAATCCTTCCATTATGCAAATAATTAACATAGATCTGGAAGCCTGCAACAAATCTTATGCTTGCGTGAGGGTCTGCCCTGTGAAGGCCATTTATACCCGCACTGACGGCAAGCCACAGGTAAACCACAATCGTTGCATAGGTTGTGGAAGTTGCTTGTATGTTTGCGCTTCCAATGCCGTTTCGCATATCAGCGGTATTGATTATACCATCAAGTTGCTTGAGTCAGGACAAAATGTTGCTGCTATTGTAGATCCCACCATTAGCGGTGAGTTTCCCGATATTTTGGATTATAGGAAGTTTGTAGAGATGATTCGCACATTGGGATTCCGATTCGTGCTGGAAATATCCTTTGGAGTAGATTTGGTGGCGAGCAAATACAAAGAACTGCTCCAAAATTTTAAAGGTAAATATTACCTAATGGCCAATTGCCCGAGCCTTGTCTCTTATGTAGAAAAGTTTCACCCTGAGCTAATCGAAAACCTTGCACCCTTAGTGTCGCCAATGACAGCTACTGCAATGGTTGCACGCAAAGTTTACGGCTCAGATATAAAAGTTGTTTGTTTCGGTCCCTGTCTTTCTGCAAAGCACGATGCCCAAATTATGGATTGCGATAAAAAAGTGGATGCCGTTCTTACATTCAAAGAGCTCAGAGAATTGTTCGATCGCTTCAACATCAAGGAATCCATGGTGGAGTATTCCGATTTCGACCCACCGATAGGTAACTTAGGCTCGCTGTATCCGCTACCAAGTGGTTTTACTTACGCAACAGGAGTAAGCTCCGACCTTCTCAAAGGATCCGTCATTTCGGCAAGCGGAAGAGAGAATATGATGCATGCAGTAGAAGAGTTTAGCTTAGAGGCCGATACCATGAAGAAACACTTTAGCCTGTTTTACGATCAGGGTTGTTTGATGGGACCGGGCACAACGGTTTTTTCCAACAAATTCATTCGCCGATCTATGGTGGTTGCTTACGCTAATAAAAGGTTACAAAGTCTTGATGTAGAACTTTGGAAGAAAAATTTGGAGGAGTTTTCGCAGTTAGACTTAACCAGAACATATACAAAGGACGATCAGCGACTTGCATTGCCGGAAGAAGATCGTATTGAAGAAATTTTAAAAAGTTTGGGAAAGGATTTGGAAAAAAGATCGTCATGTAGTGCCTGTGGTTTCAAAAGCTGTCGGGATTTTGCAATTTCCATAAGCCAAGGAATTAGCAAACCCGAAATGTGTCTTACCTTCTCCATAAAATCTAAGAGCGATTACATAAAAGTTCTGAAATCTAACAACGAGAAACTTAAATTCCGAACAGAACAACTTCAGACGGTAGAAAAAGGACTTTTGAATGAGAACATAAAAATAAAACAAGAAGCCCAAACCATATCTGCACTGCTACAAAACCTGCCTTCGGCTGCAGTAATTATTGACGACAAATTTAGAGTTTTGATTTCTAACATAAGTTTTGTAAAAATTTTGGGCGAGGATGCTGCTGTTGTAAACGAAGTGATACCCGGCCTTGTAGGAGCAGATCTAAAATCTCTGCTGCCGCATAATATCTACAATCTTTTTAGCTATGTGTTGGAAAACGACGAAAATGTAGTGAGCAAAGATGTGTTTTACAATGAAACGCTGCTGAATATTAGTATCTACTCGTTGAAATCCAAAAAGATAGTTGGCGGTGTGTTTAGAGACATGCATGTGGCTGAAGTACAGCAAGAAGAAATTGTAAACCGCGTAACCGATGTGATTGACGAAAACCTTAAAATGGTTCAAAACATCGCACTATTGTTGGGAGAAGGAGCGAGTGCCACTGAAAAAATGCTTAATTCCATTATAGAAACCTACCAAAAAGTTAAAAAGCAATAGCTCAGATGGAAGAAGATTTTTTCATAGAAGTTGGCTCGCACCAAAGAAATCACTTCGGCGAACGCATTTGTGGCGATATGTTTGTGAGCCAACGCATTAAGGAAGAAAAACGAACCATTTCTGTGTTGTCGGATGGAATGGGACA
>DMJL01000298.1 GCA_003451785.1 Bacteroidales bacterium | reverse complement strand
CTTACCTACATCACCGATCCACTCATGAGTTTTCATGGGTTTAATGGCGATGAGTCGAATTTTCACATGGGGTTTATTGATAGGGAACTCAATGATGCGCAATTCCCTTACAGGAGCAGAGCTTTCTATGCCCACGATCGCAAAATGTTTAGAACCAAGCTCGACCTTCAGGGAGCATTATCTGGAGAGCATCTTCGTTGGGTTTCTGGATTTGAAGTTTACAACTTCCAGATCGGTTCGGTTGATGAGGCACGGCTAAATGAGGACCTTGATGCCGACGAACAACTTCCGGTTGTTCCAGGCTTATACGATCTCTACAAGCAATGGGGGCTTATCAATCCCGATGAGGCCAACGGTGGCTGGGTAACTTACTTAAAAGCTGGAGTTTCTTACGACTCCCGCGACAACGAGCCCAATCCGATGAGTGGAATATGGTCGGAGGCAGTGCTTGTGGTAGCTCCAGGATTTTTAGTTACGGGCGATTATGGCCATGCAAAGATTTCTATTACCCACAGGCAATATTTCACCATTATTGAAGACGATCTGTCGTTTGCTTATAGGCTTGTATATCAGCAAACTGTTGCTGGAAATGCCCCGTTCTATGTGCAACCAATGGTGGTTACTTCATTCTTGAGAAGCATCAACTCTGAAGGTCTTGGTGGTAGTAGAACACTAAGAGGCATTAGGCGCAATAGAGTTGTTGGCGATGGATTTGCAATGGGTAATTTTGAGCTAAGGTGGAAATTTGCCCGTTTCAATATTGGAGCTACCAATGTGTATTTGGGCTTAAACGGATTTTTTGATGCTGGTATGGTAACCGACCCAATCGAGATGGATTTGAGCAGAGTGCCAGTGGCTGATAAAAATCTGCACTTCAATCTCACCGAAGATAGAATTCACATGGCTGCAGGAGCAGGTCTGAGAATTGCGATAAATGAAAACTTTATCGTTGGATTGGATTTAGGTCAAGCATTTGATGAACGCGATGGAGGCAGAGGAATGTATATTGGACTAAATTACCTTTTTTAGGATTGTTTGCCATAAAGCAACACAAATCATTTAGTTTGATGGGAGGGAGTGTGTTTTGCAAATTTGCTGCATACTCCCTCCGATGTTTCTAGCAAAAAGAACCAAGCAATACGATTGCATTTCATAATCTATAATCTTTGAAAGTATCACCAAAATATTCGTTTATACTTGATTTTACTTTTATTGGCTTTATTTTTGTCCCCAATTTTCACCGATCGATTAATTGCTTATGATTTTATGCGTAGAAGTTCGCCAGTAGGTTGTATCTCAATTTGCATAAATCCCCTAATGACTTTATAAAAGTACAATTTCAGCCAAATGCACATTTTTTATACCATATTTTGTGCAGAAGTTTTTGTTGGAAATGTTAGTCCATTGCCCATTTTTCAATCAGAATCATCCAAACAATCCAGCACTTAGATTGTTCACATATATTGTTATCACGCTATGCAAAATCCCATTATTATGTTGCCAAAATTAATTTTTACCAAACTCGAAAAAACAGCACATCCTCCACAAAGACCATTGGTTGCATGGGATGGAGATTGTGGTTTTTGTCATTATTGGGTGTTGAGATGGAAAAAGGCCACTGGCCAAAATGTGGATTATAAGCCTTTATTGAGTGTTTATGAAAATTTTCCTGATATAGAACTAAAATACTTTCGGCAAGCGATAAGGATGTTCGATACCGACGGTAGGATTTATACCGGACCTGCGGCAGTTTTTAAGGCTTACCAATATGGAAAAAGTTTCCGTTGGGTAATGCCCCTTTACGAAAATTTTAAGCCCGCCGAGTTTATAGCAGACCATATTTATTCCTTGGTTTCGCGCAATCGAAACGCTATGTACAAAATCACCGTACGGCTTTTTGGCAAGAATCCTGTGCGCCCAAAGCCTTATTGGGCATATTATTTGGGTGGGTTTGTATTGATGCTCACAGCTTTGGTGCTAATATTTTAAAAAGGATTCGATAGTTAGCAGGAGATTCTTTTCTATCTGATAGTGTTGTGCACCAAAGGATCGTTATAGTTTTCCCATTGTATAAGAAGTTGTTCTACCTTGCTATTCCAAACACTCTGCATTCTCTGATTATTGGAATGGTTGGTTTCTGCATCATACCTCTGCTGAAAATTTTCATGCTGTTTTTGCAAATCTTGATAAACGGCATGTACTTTTTGCCGCAGGTTGGAGAATGTTAACCCTCTTAGTTCGCCCAACCTTTTTCGCAATTTTCGTGCGTGCAATTCTGCAATATCGAAATGCAATTGCTCGTGTTGCAAAAGATAATCGGAAGTCCGATTTATGGTCCATGAACCATTTTTTATAAAACTACTCTGCACTTCGAACCATACCGTATCGTTCTCTGCTTTGGTTGTCAAGTCAATGGCCACTTTTGCAACAGCCTGCACATTAGCATTTCGAATGGGATCTACAGTGCCAGTAAAATCCTGCCACGAAAGTTTTCGATTCTCTGCCCAACGCAATTCATTGCTTGCAAAAGTTTGCGCATCTGCCAAAATACATACAAGCATTAGGATAAAACCCATTCCGATTGAAAATACGGGAAACACTTTCAAAAATTCTTTGTGTGAATTCATATTTTTGTCAAAAGCTCTTTGCTATAAGCTACAAATCGCATACTGATATGGGGTTTGCAATTTCTACAAAACTTTAGGCAAAATCCATCATAGAATAAAACAACCTTGTAGGCTGAATGTTGATTGCTATGTTGAAGTTATGACATTTTTTGTAAGCCCATTTTACAGATGCCTTGGTATGGTAGCGGATACAAATGCAGGAAGTCTTATCGGGTCTATTTCAAACTCTTGCTATTGAGGGAATGGCAAGGCGCATTGGTGGTAGTGTATAAAAGTCCATTAGCAAAATATCAAAAGCATAACGAAAATTATTCAGCCGCAACTTCAAGGTTTCATTACAAAACAAGAAACAGCAAGCTAATGGCCATAAACCCCATCCCAGCCATGAGACCGTAAATGGC
>DMJL01000129.1 GCA_003451785.1 Bacteroidales bacterium | reverse complement strand
ATCCCCCTGATGAATCTAGCTTCGCCTTCAACCCTTCTGCGTTCTGCATTATTTACATCAGCAGAAATATTATTAAGGTTGGCTAAAATATTGTTGGTAATATTGATGGCTCTGTAACTGGCAATCCACTTTGAAGCAATTGCACCATCGTTTTTATCCATTGCTTTGCGAAACACATCTCTATATCCAACGAAAGTTCCTGTCCAAGCAATGCGGGTTGTACCGTTTGCACCAAGCAATTCAGAGAAAACCGTAGTAGTTCCAGCAAATGAACTCGGACCGGCAACAATGCTCCAAGCACCATCCAAAGCGAGCTTCACTCCATCGGCATCCACATACACAAGGTCATAGTCAATGGCGGTTTCAGGCTCCAACATAAGTGGTTCTTCGCAAGATGTAAGCGCGAAAGGCACCAAGAACGCCACAATTATGGAAAAATATTTTATTATTCTCATTTCATTACGATTTTAAAGGTTAATCAAGGTCTGTGTTAAAACCCAATTTGTACGCCAAAAGTAATGGTACGGGGCTGAGGAGAAGTGTAGAAGTCATGACCTTGCCTTAGGTTGAATACTTGAGCTGAAGGACCAGTTCCCACAAAGTTGGCCTCTGGATCCCAACCCGGATACTCTGTAAATGTAAGAAGGTTCAGTGCCTTAGCAAACACACGAAGGTTGGTAATTCCAGCGTTGGCAAGGAATTGACCTCTAATGTTGTACCCCAAGGTAACATCTTTCAATCGAATGAAGGAACCGTCGAAAACCAACATGGAAGAAATACCGCTACCATTTCCTTCCAAGAATCGTGGCTGAGGCCATTTTGCGTTATCGCCAGGATTGCGCCAAAAATTCTCGTAGAAGTCCACTGTTTGGTTGTCCACCCACGCCAATCCATCGGCCTGCCATTGACGACCTCCGTTGAATATATCGTTGCCGTAAACAAACTGGAAAGTAACACCCAAGTCGAAACCTCTCCAACTGAAAGAGTTGGTCAATCCACCTGTGAAATCAGGATTGGGGTCGCCAGCCATTTGATGTGCTGCTTGCGAAAGCAAAGGTGTAGTAGTAGTGCGGGTTTCATCTAAATAAAATAGTGCATCTCCATTGTTGGGATCCACACCAGCAAAAACCGGCATCCAGAAAATACCTATTGGCTTACCTTCCATGGCTCTCCACTGCCCGGTGCGAATAATCTGACCATCGAGATTGGTAACTTCGTTCTCGTTGAATGAAATGTTGAAGTTTGTTCTCCATTCGAATTCGCCATGTAGATTTACTGTATTAAGGGTAAACTCGAATCCTGAATTTCTCAAATCGCCCACATTTCTAATAATGCTGGTAAAACCGGAGGTAGAAGGTACATTCACTGCCAACAGAAGGTCGGTGGTGTTCTTTATGTAATAATCGAATTCACCAGTAATTCTATCGTTAAACAAACCAAAATCTAGACCCACATTAAACTGGGAAGTAGTTTCCCATCTTAGATCGTCGGCCGGCATGCTTATGGGTACAAGACCAGTGTATCCGGCATAATTGCTTGCGCCAAACAAACCACGAGAAGAGAAGTTGCCTATTTCAGAGTTACCTGTAATACCATAGCTCACTCTGGGTCTAAGCATTGTAATAAAATCGAGATTCTGCATAAAATCTTCACGATTTATAAGCCAAGATAACGATGCAGCGGGGAAAAATCCAAATTTATGGTCGGCGCCGAATCTCGATGAACCGTCGTAACGACCACTAAGCTGCAAGAAATATCTGTCTTGTAAAGAAAAATTTGCTCTAGAGAAGAATGAAAGGAACCTGAATGCCGTACCTGAGCCTGTCATACCGCTGGGTTCTGCACCACTTGAGATGCGACGGAACCTATCGCTTGGGAAATTTTCAGATGCATTCCATTGTGTTTCAATATAGCTATCCTCATAAGACATACCACCCACAAAGTTTAGATTAAGCAAATCTGCAAATGAATGGTCGAAAGTAATAAAGCTATTAAGTGTGTAGTACCTGAGCATTACGGTTCTCTCCTCGGCACTGCCAAAGGGACCGCCATCGTTGGTTTTGCGGCCCCAATAACCTTTTTCTTTTTGGTTGGTAAGGTCAAAGCCTACTTCTGTTCTCCATGTAAGACCATCCATGATATTAATATTCGCAAACAGGTTACCAATGTTGCGATAAATGGATGAGTTAAAGCTGTTATATTTTGCAGGTATCAATCCATTCTCATATTGTGTCCTTGGATTCAATTCGTCGGTACCGGGTATGAATGCAGGATCCAATGGGGGTAGTGCTACCATTTGCAGTGGTGTAGCAAATGCGTTATCGTTCGCTACCCTAAAGCTGCGCGACCTAATGGGGTTCAATCCAAGCCCAAAAGATATCACATCGTTGGCTGTATGGTCGAGGTTTAACCTAGCACTTGCACGATCAAAATTATTTCCAATAAGCACCGACTCTTGATCTGCCCAAGACAAAGAAGTGAAGAATCTGGTTTTTTCGGTACCTCCCGATACACTTAGATCGTACTGTTGTGTAGATGCATTTCTTCTCAAAGCTCTATTCTCCCAATTTTCATCGGGACCCCGTGTAAAATCGTTGGGAAATTCGGAATCTCTCCAATAAGGGAAAAATAAATCCAATGCATCTGGCCAAGATTGAGCTGATGTTAAACCTAACCACGAATAAGCATCTGGGCCAAACATAGCTACAACATTGTTCCATCCTTGTTCTACAAGAGAAAGGTACTGCGCCCTGTTTAGAAAACCTACGGTATTTGCTGGTTCGCTAACACCTATCTGTGTCGTAAAATTAAAATTGGTTCGTCCTTCGCGCCCTCTGCGAGTGGTAATAAGTACAACTCCGTTGGCAGCGCGAGCACCAAAGATTGCCGATGCAGATGCATCCTTTAATACTTGGATGGACTCAATGTCTGCCGGATTAATATCGGCCATAGGGTTCATAGGCTCATTGCCACCTGTACCAATATCAGCAGAGTTTACCGGAATACCATCAATCACATACAAAGGCTGACTGCTGGCAGTGATAGAAGATGCGCCTCTCACGCGAACCCGCATAGCTTGCCCAAGTTTACCACTACCGCCAACCACATGTATGCCCGCAGTGCGACCCTGCAATGCCGACTCAAAACTGGGCTGAGTGGTATTGGCAATGTCGGCTGCACGAACAGTAGAAATAGCACCGGTGATTTCGGAGCGGAGGCGGGTACCAAACCCTACCACAACTACCTCGTCTAAAAGCTCCTGATCTGGCACCAACCGAACATTTAGAATAAGTCGGTCGCCAACAGGTACTTCCTGAGTTACCATTCCAAGAAAACTAAAAACTAATGTAGTTCCGGCAGGCACTACCAGTTCAAAACGGCCATTCACATCGGTTGCCGTACCGATGGCAGTTCCCCTAATTACCACCGCAACTCCTGGTAATGGAGTTCCGTCGGATTGATCGGTAACTGTACCGCTTACCCGTCTTTCTTGTGCATAACCGCTCGAAACGATTAGCCCGAAAAACACGAAAAACAGAAAAAAGATCCTCTTCATTTTCGTTTGTTGTTTGTTAGTTAATGATTGAATTTAAAGATTGGCAAGAACAGCATAAATGTATAAAACAATTCGTAACACTTAAAACATTGTTAAAAAAATAATAACAATTTTTCCATTGCCTAAATCGCAATGCAGCGAAGCTTAGAAAGTAAGGTGGGTAGGCTTATATAGGTTGCTGCTATTAACAACAAATTGCACTGTTAGCAACCAACAAAAAATCTCCAATAAAAGCATTAGTATTTAAAACATGGATGCCCAAATATAAAATACCGATGCTTACATCAATTGTACTGAAGAATTACTGATGAGCTTTGGATGGTAAAATGAACAATGATTTTTATAATTCCCTATCCCACCACACACGGGAAAAAATGGTAACATTTCGGGGAACCATATCAGGATTATTGTTTAACTCATTTTGCGGGTAAATCATTCTGCGAGGTATTATTTCTCCACCGGGCAAAAATGGGCTTATTTGCGGATAGCCTGTTCTGCGGAAATCCGACCAAACTTCGGGCTGCATGAAGAGTGCAATATATTTGGCTTCGATGATTTGCTGTAGTGTAACATTTGTTCGATTGGCAAACTGGGCTTCCCACTCTGTATTTCTAGCGTTGTAAAAAGTTAGGGATGCAACCACTGCTTCGCGAAATGCTGCATCGGCCTGCGCTTGCTGGTTGTTTCTAAGAAAAAGCTCTGCTTCAATAAACTTTTGCTCGGCAAAGGAAATAAACACTATGGGAGAATTTTGTGAAGCAATTGCAGGACCCACTAAGGACGCGCTAAGATTGGATTGGCCGGGAGCAGATCCTATTCTTTGATTTTGTGCATTCATGGCAATGAGTCGTGGTAGTCGTGGATCGTTGGTTGCATGGAGCATATTGGCAAAATGGGCTCCCACGCGCGTGTGCCTTATGCGATTCTCAAAATCATGGTAAGGATTGGGCGGGTTGGATGTAGCTGTAAATCGAAACAACAAATCGTCGTTATTATCTCGCATAAGTTGCATACCCGCAATCTGTGCTGCTAACCCCATATAGCCTTGGCTTTGATGGGCTTCGCGAAGCCAGTATCGAAGTCTAAGTGCATTGGCTGCCCTTATCCAACGATCGGTATCGCCCCCAAAGAAAGGATCGCTGGAAGGTGTAATAGCAGGACTTTCCGCATGACGAAGGTTGTTGATACCAACGGTTAAAAGCCTAAAAATCTCTTCGAGAAGCTCCTGCTGTGATTCGTACTTTGGATTTGGAAGGATACTTCCAAAGGCAGCAGTCTGCCAATAGGGAATGTCGCCCCAGGTATCAATCATTAAGCCCAAGGAATAGGCCTGAAGGATGTTCATAATACCGGCATGTTTCCTTGCGCCCAATTCCATGGCTACTAAAGTATTTTCTTGCATAGGCGTAAGTATAAATGCGAAGAAAACACCCCAATCGTTATCAAGTTTCTCAGGCATTAGAAAGTATTTATCAACATCAGCATACAAACTTCTTACGCCTGCCAACTGCTGCATCCAAATAAACTGAAACCGTGTGAAATCCAATGCCCTCCATTGGGTAACATTGTTGGCAAGTCGAACAAAGTTATCCTCGACATTTTCGATGGTTGGTGGCGTTATCTCCTCCTCCATGTCCAGACACGAAGTATGGGTTACCGTAAGGGTTAAAAATAAAATCAGAAGTAATGCCGAAAACTTGATTCTTTGCTTCATTCCAAGACTATTTTGCTGTATTTATGAAAATTCAAAATGCATAAACAAAAACAAACACTGCAAAACACCATAATTCAACTTTAACTTATGGTTGAAACATGGTGTACCAGCAGGTTTTTAAAAACTGCACTACAAAAATAGTGAGATTTCCATCTCTTGAAGAATAAAATTGCGGAACAACGAAGAAAAATACAGCACTACTTTTTACACAGTTCCAAATTACTTTTGGAGAAGCCAAATACTTTTGCCAATGTATGCAATGAGGTGCTTTTCGATAAGTTGAGATAATTCACACATTGAAAACTATCATCTGAAATGAACCTACCTATAATTCATTGCAAAAACCAAGATTAGTTACACTGTACAATATTTTGTTCTGCATATTCAAATGGCTTAGACACCTATAAATCGCAGTCTAAGCCATTCCGTTAGTTGCATAAATGCAAATAGCGTGTTTACTTCTTTTTGCCTTCCTGTTTGGAATACAGGAACCTCTTAATTTTCTGCGTAGGAGTTTTTTCAAAAGGCACTGGCTGCTCTTCTATCGAACTTATGCGAGAAAATTTGCTGATTGTTCCATTCACCCTTTCACGAATCTCGAGTAGTTTTTTGTCAACAATCTTGTTCATCTCATCCTTAAACTCTTGGGCTGACAATTTCAGTACATTATATCTTTTTTCAAGCTCTTCATAATTAAGATGAACCTTTGCCACCAAATTGCCCTTCAATTCATACACCAACGATTCGAGCACCAAGTCGTCATTATTGATAAGAGCTTCAATTTCTTCGGGATAAATATTCTCGCCCGACGGACCAAGAATCATATTCTTGAGTCTTCCTTTGATGTACAAATACCCATTTTTGTCAATCGTACCAAGGTCTCCGGTTTTGAACCAACCGTCTTGTGTGAATACTTCTGCTGTTTGCCCTGGGTCTCTGAAATATCCAAGCATGATGTTGGGTCCTTTAGCCACTATTTCGCCTTCACCAGTATGGGGATCTGGGTTGAGAATTTTTATTTGTTGATTGGGGAGGCTAAATCCTGTACTTTGAAATCGGGTAAGGCTCGGTGCGCATCCTGCCAATAGCGGAGATGTTTCTGTAAGTCCATATCCAATGGCGTAGGGGAAACCAGCATCGCGAAGAAATCGTTCGGTGTCGGCAGAAAGTTTTGCGCCTCCAATTCCATAAAAATGTAAACTTCCGCCAAAGGCTTTGTAAATCTTTTTGCCGGCCAACTTGTGCATGAGCTTCCTTACAAAAGGTGCTTTCATCAACACTTTCAAAACAGGGCTGCTGCTAAGCTTGGGTTTTACTTGCAAGTTGTAAATCTTTTCCATGATAAGGGGCACGGTAAGCATCATGGTTGGTTTTATCAACTTTAGTGCAGGCAACAATACAGATGCTGTTGGCGGTTTTTCTAAATAATAAACCGTTGCCCCATTCATAAAGGGGATAATAAACCCAATGGTAAACTCATAAGAATGAGGCAAAGGCAGCACCGAAACCAACCTATCGGTAGTATCAACTTTTTGAATACCCATGGTATTGACCGCATTGGAAATAATATTTCCATGACTAAGCATAACTCCTTTGGGATTGCCTGTGGTGCCGGATGTGTATAAAATAGCTGCAAGATCGTCGGCTGCAAGCGGTACAGAGTTCTCATAGAAATTCTCAGATGCAATTTCCAATTTGCCTAATCTGTTGATAGAGCGATTTTCCTTTAGCTCAGTCAATTGGATTTCTGTAAAATCGTCTAACAAAAGTCCAAACTGAACAGTTTGGGGCAAACCGGCAGAAATTTTTGACGATAACTTCTCGGAAAAAATGATACCCTTTGCACCACTGTGTTCCAAAATTTTATTGAGTTCCGTTTCGCTAAAGTCAACCAGAATGGGTACTGCAACTGCGCCAGATGCTGTAATAGCCAAATACGCTACTCCCCAATTCGGCATATTCTGGCTGAGCAATGCTACTCTATCGCCTTTTGCAATACCATTTTGATTAAGATAAGTTATGACTTGCATCACCAATTGTTCGGCTCTTTGGTAGGTAACCGGCTCCTGCCCAACAAAAGATAATGCTGGCCTTTGGACAAACAAAGTAGCACTCCTTTTCAAAAGGTCGCGCAGTGTTTGAATCTGATAATCTTCCATTTATATGTTATTTTGAAATGCAAAATTACGAAAAACTTCATTAAATAAACATTTTTAAACGCTTAATTAAATTTTGGGGAAGGTATTTATTTTTAGGACTAAACACACTTCTTTATACATAGTTTCAGAAGATAGAAATACCCTTGAAGTTGCATTTTTTAGATCGTTCGCCAAATAGGGATTAGTTTGTATAGCAACAAGTTATTCGCATGGTTTTGCGCAAATGAATAATATTGCATAAATGGCATCATATTGAAAATGCCTAAGGTTGTAAAATATCCGATAACCGAAAATGAGATCACCTTCGAGAAAACTATTGTGTAGCGGCATTTCTACAGATGTCATAGTTAATAGTTCGACTAGCTCACTATTGAACTTACCGAACTGCTCAATGACTGCTGAATCCAATAAGATTCTTCACTTCGACTTGGCTCAGTGCAAGCATTTCGGCATGGCTCAGTGCAAGCACTGCGTTCAGCATGACAATTCTCGATGGGCATTTTGTAATCCTGACGGAAGCGAAGGATCTTTTATGCGGCAAAATAGCATATTTCGCCAAACTTCATTTGCTATTCCTTCGTGAGATGAGTTTGTAATTTCGCCTACAATATTTTTAAACAGACCCTACGACAATTACTATCATTGCTCATTTCAATAAAAAGCTAGCATTATTACAACAATCTTACCTTAGAAATTGCGTATTCCATACAAATGGATTTTGTATTATTTTTGTATTTTAAATGCTCGGGGTCTTCTTGGGTATAAGGAGCAAAAAGTGGGTATGAAGAATAAAATCAGCATGGAAATTTTAGGTATTTCCTACAGTAAGGCTCAGGCTGGCGCGTATGCTTTGGTTTTGGGTGAGATTGGAGAAAAAAGAAGACTTCCTATAATCATTGGAAGTTTTGAGGCACAAGCCATTGCTATTGAGTTGGAAAAAATGAAACCCAGCCGACCCCTTACCCACGATTTGTTTTGCAATTTTGCCAAATCATTCCGAATAATCATCGAGGAAGTAATTATTTACAAATTCAACGAAGGTATATTTTACTCCAAACTTATTTGCTTTGATGGAACTCAGAAAGTGGAGATTGATAGCCGCACCAGCGATGCAGTAGCCCTTGCCGTAAGATTCAAATGTCCTATTTATACCTACGAAAGCATACTTAACGAGGCAGGTATGGAACTTCAAGAAGAGCAAGAATCACTACCAAAGGCTAAAAAAGAAAAAAAAACTCCAGCACCCGATTCCGAATTATCAGGCTTGAGCCTAAACAAACTTGAATCGCTGCTCGAAACTGCCATAAATGATGAGGCTTATGAGAAAGCTTCTAAAATTAGAGATGAGATAAAACGGCGAAAAGGCGGCAAATAAGTACATTTCTCCTAAAAAGCACTCCCATATACAATTACTGTTTTAAAATTTCATAGGTTTGCACCCTGTTTTTATTTACTGCATCGCCATGCCTAATTCAATATTCTTGTAAATTATATTTAAAATGAAAATCTTAAAGCCTTTTCAATTATTAAAATTACTGTTGCTCTCCTTAATAATGAGCTCCTGCGCCCAAGCTGAAACTACTGAAGCTGTGCCGGAAATTGCTCAACAATGGCAATTGGAGAAAATAGTGAACACTGCCACAGGAGAAACCACAATGGCTACTCAGGGCGAATTTCTGAGCCTTGAGTCGGGCGAAGCATCCAATTTTACATCATCGGGAAATTTGTTCGGCATTTCGTTGGCAGGAACTTGGCAACAAGCCAACAACATCATAGTTTTGCAACAACTACCTGCCGATTTTGCATCGCCAGTTGATTCGGTGGCATTTACACTTGTTGAAGGTGTATCAGAACTTGTTTACTTCTATGATGGCAATGAAATAGCCAGACAAACGGCTAATCAGCAATTGACATCCACAACTACTCCAACAACCTTCCTGATTGAGAATCACGATAGTGGGAGCTTGAAGTTATCGCAAAACGGATACACCTATCATTTTGTACCACAAACCCCGGAAGTAGTTGATGCAGGTACTGGATTTTCTCTCTATGGGCTTATGCGGGGATTACTGGGCATGATTTCCATCATTTTTATTGCTTTGTTGTTTAGCTCCAACAGAAGGGCAATAAACTGGAAATCGGTAGGAATTGGTCTTGGAATACAAATTTTGCTTGCATTTGCCATACTAAAACTGCCACCGGTGCAATTTGCCTTCGAATCGGTAGGACAAGTATTTGTAAGAGTTCTGGATTTCACCAAAGCAGGAACAGAGTTTCTGTTTGCAGGATTTTTGGATACCTCTACCTATGGATTTATATTTGCGTTTCAGGTTTTACCAACCATTATTTTCTTTTCTGCCCTCACGAGTCTGCTGTTTTACTTAGGGATCATTCAAAAAGTGGTTTATGGTTTGGCTTGGGTTATGACCAAAGCAATGCGTTTGTCGGGTGCTGAAAGTTTGGCAGTTGCCGGAAACATCTTTTTGGGCCAAACCGAGGCTCCATTGATGATTAAGCACTACTTGCCCAAGATGAATCGTTCAGAAATTTTAATGGTAATGACAGGGGGTATGGCAACTATGGCCGGCGGAGTTTTGGCAGCCTATATCAGCTTTTTGGGAGGCGACGACCCGGTACAGAGGCTCATGTTTGCAAAACACCTATTGGCAGCCTCCGTGATGGCGGCACCGGGAGCAGTTGTAATTGCAAAAATTCTTGTACCACAAACAGAAACCATTAACACAGAAGTGGTGGTAAGCAAGGAGCGAATTGGCAGCAACATATTGGACGCTATTTCCAACGGTACTACCGAAGGACTTAAACTTGCTGCAAATGTTGCTGCTATGTTGCTGGTATTCATTGCTTTTATTGCAATGTTTAACTTCATTGCCGGGCAAATTGGTCAGTGGACCAACCTAAACGATGCCATTCTTGCTGCAACTGGCGGTCAATTTGAGCGACTTTCGCTACAATTCATTTTAGGATATGTATTCTCGCCCATCATGTGGTTGATAGGAGTTAGCTTGCCCGATATAACCTTAGCCGGGAGACTCTTAGGCGAAAAGATTATCATGACCGAATTTATTGGCTATGTTAGTCTTGCAGAATTGAAAGAAGCCGGTGCATTCTACGATCCAAAAACCATAATCATGGCTACTTATATGCTTTGCGGATTTGCAAACTTTGCAAGCATTGGCATCCAAATTGGGGGTATAGGCTCGCTGGCTCCAAACCAACGGGTAACCCTTTCGCAATTTGGAATGCGCGCGCTATTGGGCGGAACTCTTGCGGCATTGATAAGTGCTACAATAGTTGGCGTAATATTGGGCTAACTTGAACTGTGAAAATACTATGTTAATAAAAGCGGGCATGAGTAATCTTGCCCGCTTTTATGTTCAATTAAAAATCGAGCGATTAAGAAAAAAGGATCTTGTTGCTTGCTTATGCCTTTTCAAAAATTTAATTTTGACCCAAACAAAAAATATGGAGCAATATCACCAACTGCTACAAAAAGTGCTCGACCATGGGGTGCAAAAATCTGACCGCACGGGTACAGGCACACTAAGTATTTTTGGGCATCAAATGCGGTTCGACCTTCAGGAAGGCTTTCCGCTTATTACTACAAAGAAAATCCACCTAAAAAGTATTATCCACGAGTTGCTTTGGTTCTTGAGCGGTAGCACCAATATTAAATACCTCAGCGAAAATGGTGTAACCATCTGGGACGAATGGGCTGACGAAAATGGAGAGTTAGGTCCGGTTTACGGTGCCCAGTGGCGAAGCTGGAATGCTGATGGAGCTACAATAGACCAAATAGCCATCTTGATAGAAACTTTGCGAAATAATCCCGATTCGCGCCGATTGATTGTTAACGCTTGGAATGCGGGCGAAATAAACAAAATGGCACTCCCTCCTTGTCATGTGTTGTTTCAGTTCTATGTTGGAAATGGACGGTTATCGTGCCAGCTTTATCAACGAAGTGCTGATATTTTCTTGGGTGTACCTTTCAACATAGCCTCCTATTCCCTTCTCACCATGATGGTGGCGCAGGTTTGCGACCTTTTACCCGGTGAATTTATCCATACTTTTGGAGACGCTCACCTGTATCTAAATCATATAGAACAAGCCAAACTACAATTGAGTCGCTTGGCTCGCCCATTGCCTATAATGCAACTTAACCCACAAGTATCGGATTTATTGGATTTCAAATACGAGGATTTTTACCTACAAGGCTACGATCCCCACCCAGCTATAAAAGCACCTATCGCCGTTTAAATTGTTGTTGTTTTCATCCGTAAATAATTTTAAGGTTTAAGGTCGGATGGAACTCCATGTTTGAGTCCACTTCTAAAAGTCGGACTAACAAATTTAGCAAACTGATTTTAGATTAAATAGTGTGGTGTTAACATTTAATAAAAGTTATAAACAATTATTTGTCAACAACTTAAATTGTTTTTTTGAGTTTTTTGTGTTATCTTTGGTTTGAAAAATAAGCACTGCTATGTTTAAGAAATCAAACAAACAACCCCAATTAGATGCATTCGCCAATGTTACGGCCATGCTGGATGGTGTAGCCAATAAGCAATACAACGATGGTGGGCATTGGCATAACCAATTCAGAGAACAAATAGTCATGCGTATTGATGAATCCATCTATAGTGTTTTATACAGCGAATCTATGGGAGCCCCTAATGCTTCTATTTGTACCTTGATTGGCATGATGATACTCAAAGAATCGTTTGGGTGGAGCGATTCGCAGTTGTTTGAGCATTGTCGGTTCAACTTGTTGGTTCGTAGTGCCATTGGTTTGTTTAACATGAACGATTCTATTCCATCAGAGTCCACATATTACCTATTGCGCAAACGAATATATGAATATCAAAGACAAAGCGGTGAGGACTTGATAGCAAATACCTTCAGTAACATCACCCGTGGACAAGTTCGGGAGTTTGAAGTCAACGGTCGTAGTATTCGCATGGACAGCAAGCTCATTGGCAGTAACATTGCTTTTTTTGGTCGTTACGAACTCATACACCAGACTCTTTGTATGTTCTATAAGTCGTTGGATAAAGTTGCTAAATCAAGAATCCATGCAACAGATATGGAACAGCTCCAAGCTCTTTGTAATGAAGAAACTGGCAAAACTGTTTATCGCAGTTCCAGAGAAGAAATCACAAGCCGCCTGCAACCAATAGGGATACTTACCTACAAGATGCTCAAGCTATTTGATGGTATTAAAACCCAGCCGTTTGAACTGCTTTGGCGTGTGTTTAATGAGCAATATCAAATAACTGAAGACCTTAGGGTTGAACTTCGCCCCAAAGAAGAAATATCTTCATCAAGTGTGCAGTCTCCGCATGACCCCGACAGTGCTTACCGAAACAAAGCAGGAGAACAAGTAAAGGGCTATAGCGTGAATATTACAGAATCCAACTCGGAGGGCAATCTTAATCTGATTACCAATGTGATTGTGGATAAAGCAAACACGCCCGATAAAGAATTTGTTGAACCTGCCATTGTGGCTACCACACAAGTTACCGGGCAGAAGGTAGAAAAGGTGTATGCTGATGGAGCATACCAAAGTCCTGACAATGACGCATTTTGCGAAAACATAGATATGGTGTTCACTGGCGTGCAAGGCGCAAAATCTCGTTTTGACCTTCAGATTACAGATCAAGGATTACTTGTTACAGACACACAGACATCAGAGTGTCAGATCGCTAAATTGGCAACAAAAAACAAGAACAGCAAAGAAGACCGCTATTTTATCATAAGCGATCACAAAAAAATCTACTTTGGGCAGTCTGCCATAAGGGCGGCAATGATCAGAAAGACCATCAACCAGAGGTCAATAAAAGAACTCCATAAGCGAAACAATGTAGAGGCAACTATTTTTCAATTGGCATACCATCTGAGAAATAAAAAATCCAAGTACCGAACACTGATAAAGCAACAAATATGGGCAACTTGTAGGTGTCTATGGATTAACTTTGTCAGGATACTCAACTATATCAAACAAACATATCAAGGAACGCATATATGTTGGCAAAAAAGCAAAAAATGGGGCTGTTTTATCCCAAAAACCTTCACTTTTTTAAAACATTTTCCAATTCCCTTGGCTTTTTTATTTCTGATAATCTTTTTTCCGAAAAACATTGAAATAGTAACCATCAGAAAATGCCACTTTTAGAAGTGGACTCAAAGATAACACAAAAAACTCAAAAAAACATTTTAAGTTGTTGACAAATAATTGTTTATAACTTTTATTAAATGTTAGCACCACACTATTTAATCAAAAATCAATTTGCTAAATTTGTTAGTCCGACTTTTCGGAGTGGACTCATTGTTATATTTGTATTTGGTAGTTCAATTTACTCCAGATTACCTATGAGTTGTTTCAGATGGCAAGAATAAGAAATATCCTAAAGATATCTCATCAAACATTCTGTTAAGGAAGTCTGATGGTTTTAAAATAATTGAAGTCCTTTAATATGCTTTATCGAAATACTGAACTCCGTTTCAAGATTTTCACCTAAGGCATAAATATGGATAAACTAAAGTGCATTTAAAACATTTGTGTCAGAGAAAAATAATAAACATCAAAACATAATAGGTATTAGGTTCATCACTTCGTTTGGAAAGACAGACAGGTGCATTATTATTGAGGAGGGCTGGGCGGATTGGCAGCTATACTCCCCATTTGGGTCTCAAAAGTTCTGAAAGACTTTTTTTTATAGGACAAAGTGATGTTTTCCGCGCATTTTACTGGACACTACTGCCTTGAAATATATCATTTTTCCCATTTCAAACTATTCAAATGGAAACACAAAATCACCCAAAACAGAAGTTTTCTATCCCAATGCACCAAATGATTTTGTTTGGAATTCTTTTAATTGGAATTTCAATTGGAAGTTATTGGGTTTTACAACTTGAACTGGACCATATCTTCGGTTCGAAGGTAGAGACCATTTCTTCAGTCGCTCGCCTTAAATCCACAAGGATCTCAGAGTGGTATGCTGATGAGAATCATGACCTCCAACACCTTTCTCAAAACAATTTTCTTATCGAATTAGTTCAAAATTATTTGACCTATAACACGAATAAATCAAAGCAAAGGCTTCAACAGAAATTAAACCAATTAAGTAAAGAACACAACTTTTGTGATATTTTTGTTTTCTCTTTAAATGGTACAATATTAGCTTCATCAGGTACTTTGGATGGCACCTTGGCAATTATAGAACAAGAGAAAGTACGAATAGCTATCCAGCAGGAGACCAAAGTTACAACTGATCTTTTTAAGCATGAGACACCTATTGGGAGAAAAATATTTATTTCCTTTGCTTTTGTCCTTCATGACACGATTGGTAATGTTCTAGCCGGTGTGGTTACAAGATTGGATCCAGCCCAATTTCTATATCCTATAATCGAAACTTTGCCCTTACCAAGCAGAACTGCCGAATCATTCATTTTCAGGGTAGAGAATGACACGATAGTTTATTTAAGTAATCTTAGGCACCGGGCAAATACGGCACTCAACCTTCGACTACCGGTGTCGCATTTAGAATTGCCTGCATCACAGGCCATAAGGGGGAAACTTGGTCCCACCTTATCAGTTGATTACCGCGGAATAGATGTTCTATCGTATGCAGCTAAGGTTGAAAGTACTCCCTGGTACCTCATTACAAAAGTTGATATGAAAGAGGTACTTGAAGAAAGATTTAGAGTTGCTTTTATAGTATTTGGGTTCTCCCTACTTCTGTTAATCCTTTCTTTTTTAGCTGCATGGTTCATAAGGAACCGCAGGGAAAAAACGATGTATCGCGATCTCTATTGGAAGGAAAAGGAGCTTTTGCAAAATCAAGAGCTTTATAAAATTACTATGGATAGCCTTGAGGAGGGTATTATTGTTACAGATTTGAAAGCCAATGTGCAATATATGAACCGAAGTGCATCAGTATTGACTGGCTGGGGAATAACGGAGGCTTTGGGGAAAAAAGTGAATGAGGTCTATTCGGTGATAATTGAAGATACTGGTGAGAAGCAGGACAAGATATTTGAAAATGTGGTAGTAAAGGGTACTTTAAAGGAAATGGACAACCATACATTATTATTGTATCACAAAGATGGCAATACTTTGCCCGTAATGAATACTGGGGCACCTGTGTTTGATGTAGGTGGTGAATTGACAGGTATCGTAGTTGCCTTCCAAGACGAGACGCAATCAAAGCAGCAGAAGCGTTTGCTAATGGAAAGCGAAGCTTTTACCCGAAGCGTTTTATCGTCGTTAACTGACCATATAATGGTAGTGGATAATACTGGTACAATAATTTCCTCCAATGAAAACATTAACCAATTTGGGTTGCTATTTTGTAGCAACACACTTGAAAATATCACCCTAAGTTCAAATTTCTTCGATGATTGCAAAAAAGCAATTAATCAGGGAAACCCTATTGCCAAAGATGTATTGGAAGGTATTTTTAATGTGCTTGATGGGAGAAAGGATTCTTTCCAGATCGAATATCTATTTCAAACCCATAATAACCAAAAGTGGTTTAACCTAAGGGTTAACCCATTAGTGGGAGATAAAAACAAGATAGTCCTTGCCCATGAAGACATTACTGACCGAAAACTCGCAGAGGAAGCCAGATTAGAACTGCTGAACAGGTTGAACCTAATCTCGCAGAACATACCAGGAATGTTATATCAATACAAACTTCTACCTGATGAAACATCTTATTTTCCTTGGTCAAGCGACGGCATTAAGAAACTTTATGGGGTTGAAGCCAAAGAAGTCCTCCTCGATGCCACGCCTGTGTTTAATGCAATTTATCCTGCCGATAAAGAAAGGGTTTTCACTTCTGTCAGAGAGTCAGCTATAAAGCTAACAGTGTGGCAAGAGACCTTTAGGGTGAATTTACCCAATGGAGAAACTATCTGGGTCAGCGGGCAATCTATACCACAAAAACTGGGCGATGGAAGTGTTTTGTGGCATGGAGTCCTTTTGGACATTACCAGCAGTAAGCTATCTGAGGATGAATTGTTTAGAAAAGATCAGTTGCTTCATTCTATTGTTGAAACACAGAAAGAACTGATTATCCGGTTCCTGCCCGACACCACCCTTACATTCGTCAATATGGCTTTTTGCACGCTATTTGGCAAATCAGAAAAGGAACTTATCGGGAGCAAGTTTATTGATTTAGTTCCCGAATCGGAGGTTGAGTATGAGTT
>DMJL01000058.1 GCA_003451785.1 Bacteroidales bacterium | reverse complement strand
GATCTTTATTACAAGGTCCTTTATGAAATGTTTAAGGGCGATTTAATGGAGTTTACTGGTGATTCAGATTTTAAGCGTGAGATAGCGCACTTAGAAGAAACCATTATTTACAAAACGCTATTTCCCTACCAACAAAAAGGTGCAATCAGTTTGATTAAGATGCTACAGAAATTCAGCGGTGCAATCTTAGCTGATGCAGTTGGCTTGGGTAAAACTTGGACAGCATTAGCAGTTATGAAATACTTTGAGCTAAAAGGTTACACCATTCTGCTGCTCTGTCCCAAGAAACTATCCAACAATTGGCAGCAATACAGAGTTGGAAATCAAAGTAGATTTGAAAAAGATGAAATTGATTTTTACATACGGTATCATACCGATTTGCAAGAAGGTCGTTTTGATAGCTACAATGACAAAACGCTGCGTTATTTTAAAACAAGGCCCAAACTACTTGTTGTAATTGATGAAAGTCACAACCTTCGAAACGACAAATCTTCTCGATACAATTTCCTGATTGATGAAGTTTTGTTGCCTGAAAATAAAAGTAGGGATGTGAAAGTAATGCACCTATCTGCAACTCCTATCAATAACAAGCTGATGGACATTCGAAATCAGTTGAAGCTAATGACTAAAGGACTTGATGATGGATTTAAGGAAACGGAATTAGAAATTGAAAGCCTTGAAATTATTTTCAGGACAGCACAAAAGGACTTCAGCGAATGGGCAGAGCTTAAAGAAAGAAAAATTGCAGATTTTATTGAAAAGTTGCCCAAGAAGTTTGAGAAGCTTACCGACGCTTTGGTTGTAGCTAGAACCCGAAAACTGATTGAAGGTGAGTTTGGTGAAATGAATTTCCCCAAAAAAGAAGAACCAATAAATGAGTTTTTAACACCTGAAAATATTGGTGATCTGAAATCTTTTGACGACATATTGGATGCTATTTCTGTAAATCTTACTGCCTACAGACCAGCCGATTATATTAATAACATACAGACAAAAAGCGTATTGGAAGACGAAAAGATGCGTCAAAAGTTTCTCGTTAAGATGATGTATATTCTCTTGATGAAACGGTTAGAATCGAGTTGGTTCTCATTTAAAAGCACTGTAGAGAATATCTTAGCGCATCATACAAACGCACTTTATAAGGTAAATCAATTTATTGAAAGCAAAACCGACGGTTCAATTGTAGATGCATTGACCGAAGAAGAGAAGGACGAAATTGATGAAACAGCTGCCGAATTGAATTGCGAGGCTGATGTACACATCACATTAGGTAAGAAACGACCTATTCCGCTTTCCGCTATTACCAATATTGATAAATTCAAAGCGCACATAGAAGCAGATATTAAAAAGCTATCTAACCTGAAAGACAGTTTGGATAAGTATGAAGCCGACTTCAACGCTCAAACAGCGAAAGACGAGAAACTGAATAAACTCATTGAGCACATCGTAAACAAACAAAAGAAATCCGACAACAAAAAAGTATTGGTGTTCACCGTGTTTAAAGACACGGCAAATTTCCTTTTCGACGAATTGCGAAAAAGAGGAATACCCAATGTGGCTTTTGTTTCTGGTAGTGTGTGCCAAACATTTGATGGTTATTCAGGCGATAAGTTTGAACCTATCCTGGAACGATTTGCCCCTTTTACCAAACTCTACCATGAAAAAGATTGGTCAGACTTGTATGAACGAATCAACTTATCTGAAGATTTTAGGGAGACCGGCAGATGGAAGGTGCCATACAAAGAGTGGATGAAAATTATTGAACAACACGACGAAATCACAAAGCTTAAAATAAGTAAGCCTATAGATGTTTTAATTGCAACCGATTGTTTGAGTGAGGGTCAAAACTTGCAGGATTGCGATACGGTTGTAAACTACGACATTCACTGGAACCCGGTACGCCTGATTCAGAGAATGGGTCGTATAGACAGAATTGGCTCGCCCAACAAGATCATAAAAGGAATCAACTTTTGGCCAGGAGCCAACTATGAGGACTATCTCAACCTGAAATCTAGAGTTGAGAATCGTATGGCTTTAATGACAGTGGTAGGCACCGAGCTGGATGATAATATTACGCCCGAACTGCAAAAGATGATAGAAGATAATCCACTTTTGCCAAGACAAGCGCAAAAGATGTTGGAACAATTGCAAGTTACCTGGGAAGATGTGGAAACCAATGATGATACTTTGGGCTTATACGATCTTTCCTTAGAGCAATTCCGCCAGGAACTTTTTGATTTCTTCAAAAGAAACGCCGAGTTTTTTCAGAATATTCCCAATGGAGTTTTCACGGGTTTCAAATTAAATCAAAGCAAAAAGGGGCAATCCGTTTCTGATAGTATTGTTGCTGTTTTGGGCTATCCGCAAAAACCTGATGAAGCCATTATTCACGAATATGATGAAATTCATTTGATACACCAAAACATTGAAGAAGGCAAGATTGATAATTTGGTGTTACGGAATAATCAAGAGATTCTTAGCCTTTTGCGGAATCATAAATTGGAAGCCCGATTTGTGCCCAAAAACATAGACAAAGGGGACAAAAGTACTATAGATAAACTGGCTAATGTAATTGGCGATTGGGTTAAAGCACAGGCAATGCCTGTTGCGGTAAATCAAATACAAGATTTGTTTACAGGCGATTACTTACCCAAAAAAATCACATCTGAGCAAAAGAAATTGGAGGAAAAATTCAAAGCCGAAAATTTCGATTTGATTAATTGGTTTGTAGTCTCCAAATAATACCAAAAAAAAGCACGAGAGCGCAATCATCTCCAATGTGCCACAGTTAACATTGAATGCAAATGGCTAAAAAAGACATCTTGGTAGTAAAGGGTATTCCGGTGGCAACATTTAAGCTTGGGAATGAAGATTTTATTCCTCTGACTGATATAGCAAGGAATAAGAATGCAGAAGAACCAAAAGATGTAGTTAAGAATTGGATGCGTTCACGCGCCACTATAGAGTTTCTATGGATTTGGGAACAGCCGAACAACCCAAATTTCAAAGGGGTCGAATTCGACTCCTTTCTCTTCGATGCAGGTTCGAATGCATTTACTCTTTCGCCAACCAAATGGATTGAGGCCACAAAGGCAATAGGTATCATTGCCAAGCAAGGGAAAAACGGGGGAACATTCGCTCATAAGGATATTGCCTTTGAATTTGCTTCATGGGTAAGTTCGGGTTTTAAGCTATACCTTATTAAGGAGTTTCAACGACTTAAAGCTGATGAAAATGATCAGTTGAAACTTGAATGGAACCTCCAAAGGACTCTTGCCAAGGTAAATTACCGTATCCATAGCGATGCCATCAAAGAGAACCTTATACCAAAGAAACTATCCACCAAGCAGATACAATTTGCATATGCCAATGAAGCAGATTTGTTAAATGTGGCATTGTTTGGTGTTACTGCTAAACAATGGCGAGACGCTATTCTCGAAAAAGAAGTGAATATTCGGGATTTCGCTACAATAGAACAGTTAGTAGTTCTTTCCAATTTAGAAAGTATCAATTCGGTGCTGATTCATCAGGGATTATCCCAACTGGAAAGGCTGAAACACCTAAACCAAACAGCCATTAAGCTAATGAAATCGTTGGTGAATAATATAAGCATCAAAAAATTAAAATAAGTAGAGATGAACCTGAATGTATTCAATACAGACAATCTTTTTGTTGCAGCTACCAACTTGTTTCATCAGCTGAACATTAAACTCAACTCTAACACAGCCGAGCAGTTGCCAATTGTGGATATTTTGAAAAACCACTACAAAGACAACCACACTTTTAACGCCATTGACAAAACCTATTTCATAGGTATTATTGACGACAATGTTTTTCAGAAAACTTTGTTTGATGACAAGTATGATTACCCACAAGCCATAGAACAAGGCGATAAAAATTACAACGGCTTAATGCTGTTTGCTTTGGAATTGAACAAACAACCTACCCGAGCAGAAATTTCTGAGCTTACCCGCGCCTTTAACCGCACAAGCCAAAAGATGCCCGTGGCTTTGGTTTTAAAGTATCCGTCAACATACTTGTTGGATGCAAAAGAAGCTCTAATTTCCATTGCCCTAAGCGAACGCTTTAAGTACCTTCAAAATTGGCGACAAGGCGAAAAGGCCGGAAAGGTGATTATACTGCGCGATATTCACACCCAATCGCCCCACGCAGGACACACTCGAATTTTGCTGGATTTAGTTAAGCCTGCGGGCGTTAGCACCTACGAGCAGTTGCATCAGCGCTGGTTGCAGGTATTGGATGTAAACATCCTAAACAAGAAATTCTTTCAAGATATCTCCAATTGGTATTTTGCTGCAATGAGCGAAGTGTCGTTCCCTGATGATTTGGAAAAGAAAATTGAAGTCCGCAATGCCACCAACCTCATTCGGCTTATAACGAGGGTAATTTTTATTTGGTTTATCAAAGAAAAGCATCTGGTTCCTGCATCGCTGTTTCGAAAAGACTTTGTAGCAGGCGTTTTGCGCGATTTTAACCAAAATAAGAAATCGCATAACTACTACAATGCCATTTTGCAAAACCTCTTTTTTGGCACCCTTAACCAGAAAATGGGAGAACGAAAGTTTGCCAAGGAAGGCAACATACAAATCAACAAGGATGAATACGGTGTAAAAAACCTGTACCGATACGCCAATCATTTTTCCATACACGAAGAGGAAATTTTAAAATTATTTGATGTCGTACCGTTTTTGAACGGTGGTTTATTTGATTGCCTTGATAAGCCCAACGATGCAGGCAATATACAATATGTGGACGGCTTTAGCCGAAATGCCAAAAAACGAGCCATAGTGCCCGATCACATTTTCTTTGGCGAAGAAAAAGAAGTTGACCTCAACGATGTTTATGGAACCAAGAACAAACGCTATAACTCGAGAGGTCTGATAAACCTACTTGAAAGCTACAAATTTACGGTGGCCGAAAACACTCCGATTGAAGAGGAAATTGCCCTCGACCCTGAATTGTTGGGCAAAGTATTCGAAAACCTATTGGCAAGCTACAATCCCGATACCCAAACAACCGCGCGGAAACAAACCGGTAGCTTTTACACCCCGCGGGAAATTGTAAACTACATGGTGGAGGAATCGCTGCTGGAATACCTAAAAAGTACCTTGACCATCCCTGGTCAAGATTTAACTAATCAAAAGCAGGATGTTT
>DMJL01000278.1 GCA_003451785.1 Bacteroidales bacterium | reverse complement strand
CCAAGAGCATAAAGATTTACTTTGGAAAGGAAATGAATTCTTTCATGGTCTCGACGACTTTTTTAAGATGGTGGAAGAGAACACCTACAAAATTCAATACAGGGTAATGCTTTCTCGCTACCGGGGAAAAAGAGTTTGCCCGGATTGCCACGGTACTCGCTTGCGTAAGGATGCTTCTTATGTTAAAATTACAGGCAAGTCAATCTCTGATTTGGTTCTTTTACCCATAGAGAAGCTGATGCATTTTTTTCAAAATCTTACTCTTGAGCCTTATGAGCAAGATATAACCAAAAGGCTATTGGTAGAAATTAACAATAGATTGGCCTACTTATCGGATGTAGGGTTGGGCTACCTTACACTGAATCGTTTATCGAACACACTCTCAGGAGGCGAATCGCAGAGGATAAACTTAGCTACTTCATTGGGTAGCAGTTTGGTTGGATCTATGTATATTTTGGATGAACCTAGTATCGGTCTTCATCAGAGAGATACAGAGAGGCTCATTGGAGTACTGCAAAAGCTACGCGACATAGGTAATACGGTGATTGTTGTAGAACACGATGAAGACATTATGCGGGCTGCCGACCAAATCATTGATATTGGGCCATTAGCGGGTTCGCATGGTGGGGAAGTTGTTTTTCAAGGAAACAGGAAAGCGTTGGAGAAACACCAAGAAAGTCTTACTGCAAAATACCTTACAGGAAGGCTGAAAATTCAAATCCCTGCCAAAAGACGACCTTGGAAAGAATTTATTGCTTTGCGGGGAGTGCAACAAAACAACCTTAAAGGGTTTGATGTAAAGATTCCCTTAAAAATTATGACCGTGATAACTGGGGTTAGTGGTTCGGGAAAATCATCATTAGTAAAAACCATACTGTATCCTGCTCTAAAAAAGCTACAGGGCGGATATTCTGACCGCACCGGTAAGTTCGATGCATTGGAGGGCGATTACAATAGCATAGCATCCGTTGAATACATAGACCAAAACCCCATTGGAAAATCATCAAGGTCAAACCCTGTAACTTACCTGAAAGCCTATGACGATATTCGGTCGCTGTATGCCGAACAGCCTTTATCGAAAACACGGGGGTTCACGACCAGGCATTTTTCTTTCAATGTAGAAGGTGGTCGCTGCCCCGATTGTGAAGGGGATGGTCATGTGAATATCGAAATGCAGTTTATGGCCGATATCACCTTGGTTTGCGAAAGCTGCAATGGCGAAAGATTTTTGCAAGAGGTGCTGGATGTAACATTCGATGGAAAGTCTATTGTGGATATTCTCAACTTTACAGTGGATGATGCCATAGCTTTTTTCTCTACAACCGATAAGAATGCCCAAATTTGCAGACGCATAGCACAAAAGCTACAACCACTTGCTGATGTGGGATTGGGTTATGTAAGATTGGGTCAACCATCAAACACACTTAGTGGAGGTGAAGCGCAACGAATTAAACTTGCATCTTTCTTAGTGCAAGGTTTTTCCACTAACAAAACACTGTTTATTTTTGATGAACCTACCACAGGTTTGCATTTTCACGACATTGAAAAACTTCTACTTGCATTCGGAGCCTTGATTGATAAAGGCCATTCGTTGGTAGTGATAGAGCACAATCCCGATGTGATAAAATGCGCAGATTGGATCATTGACTTAGGCCCGGAAGGAGGCGAAGAAGGCGGAAATTTGGTGTTTGAAGGCACTCCTGATGAATTGGTTCATTGCCAAGCATCGCATACTGGGAAGCATTTGGTAAATAAATTTGCTCCCATTTCCAATATCTGAGAATAGTTTTGTAACGGTTTTGGTTTGAAAGTAGTGTTCAAATATGCCAACTTTCAAGACACTCCATGCTTTGCATCCATTTGCTTTTCTTTATCTGAGCAAGTAGTTTAGCTGAACCTTTTTATTTAATTGTTGTTTAACTGTTGATAAAATTTTAACAACTAAACAAGAATACTCAAGCAATCAGGCAAAGATGCCAGCAGGTGAACCCCAATGCTATACGGTTTCCACGCAATTCATGTAAATAGAAAGCAATGGAAAGTTGAGATCAAATTAGCAACATATTGGTGTTGAGCAGATTGCCAAAATATTCGCAATTAAATCAATTAAAAAAAATTATGAACACACATCAAAAATTGAAATCGTTAGAAAAGTGCATTTATTCGTGGATGGCACGCAATGGTGTTACTGCTCTTCGTTTGAGCATGGGTATAGTGTTTTTTTGGTTTGGATTTCAAAAGTTTTTTCCCGGTGTGAGCAGTGCACAGGATATTGCCACCCGAACTATAGAAGTTCTTTCGTTTGGTATTGTGCCACCTGCTCTTTCCATGCCATTGCTTGCAGCATGGGAGGTGCTTATTGGTTTGGGGTTCCTAACTGGAAAATTTATTAAAGCAACAGTGGTACTTCTCTTTTTGCAAATGGCAGGAACTTTTGCTCCCCTGGTTGTGTTTCCAGCTGAAACATTTAGCGTAGTGCCCATAGTGCCAACTATTGTGGGTCAATACATTATAAAAAACATTGTGTTAATAGCAGCCGGATTTATTATTTTGGCACACCATCAAGGAATGCTTACGGTTAAAGATCAAAAGGACTAGCCAAATATTTACATTTATTGCAATCATTTCCGCAAAGCAGCAGCTCCAATTTTTCGATTTTGGAGCTGTAGCTTTATATATTAGACTCAGATCCGGATTGGCGGAATTTGTAATTCCACCAAATATTGTCTCAATACCACCCCTACGGGGTTTTGACGGTTTTTGTTGGATATTTTTCTACTAACATCTCACCCCTACGGGGTTACAAAATCATTTCTGCTTTTTTCCGGCATTGAAAAAATCATGGTAACAAGACCAGCGAGCGTAGCGAACGCCGTCTTGTCAGGATTTTATCACAGCCTTAATTTTTGCTTCACTTTTGATCAAGCAAAAGTGGAAAGAAAAGTAAGGAGATTGAATGGGGTGGAATTACAAATTCCACCCAGCGAAGAAATCAGATGTCATGCTGAACGAAGTGCTTGCACTGAGCCATGGTTCCACTGAGCGCAGCCGAAGTGCCGAAGTGAAGCATCTCTACACCACCATAAAATCAGATCCTTCCCTTCGGTCAGGATGACAAATTAGGACCACCTGTTTTGGCAGAATTGCAACTGCTGCCAAGTAATATCGATTTTTTCCGGCATTGAAAAAATCATGGTAACAAGACCAGAGAGCGGAGCGTTAAAAAAAATTTGCAGTCGCAGGGTGAGCAAACCGCGTATTACGCATCTATGAAAGCATCAGACAAATAGAAAAG
>DMJL01000204.1:23109-25554 GCA_003451785.1 Bacteroidales bacterium | reverse complement strand
AAATTGCCCTGATGGTAAAAAAGTGACCCCAAATTCTGATTTACCCTAGCCAGATACAAGTCGTTGCCACTTTTCTCTGACAACTCTGCTGCCCTCTGATAATATGTAATAGCTTCCGGGTAAATACCTTGACGAAATTTGGAATTGCCCAACGACAGGTATGCGGAAATAATCATCACAGTGTCTTGCAGTTCTTTAGCTACAGGTAGTAATTGAGCACCATATTCGGTTACTTTTTCGTTGTACCCATGGGAGTCATACACCCTTAGCATTCCGAGCCTTGCATCGGCTTTTAGTTGTTTTATTTTATTCAAATCTGCTCTATTGGCATTTCTGCCCATTTCTACGGCCACATTATAAGCCCGTGTGTGAAAATACATTGCCGAGTCGAAATGAAAAAACTGGTAGCGGGCACCAAGCTCTAACAAAATTGCATGCTGTTGCTCCGGTCTTGTTTCGGTTCTCAAATCCTGCCGAAGTTGATTGATGTTTTTCTGTGAAAAACCCACGATGGCGATGAAAAACAGTACCAGCCATAAGAAGAATTTTATCATTGCTTGTGAATTTAAAGTTTTGGCTGATAGATTTTTGGGGATTCGCATTTCCTTTTGCAAATTTAAAAATCTTTGTCTAATGCTAAAATTTATATGGCAAATTGTTACCAAAGAGTTAACTCATGCAACAATCGCCCAACAACTATGCCCTTATTCTAAGGCTGATAGCCTGTCTTCAGAAAGCAGCTGCATTTGCCGGGGTAATTCTTTCAATTTCAATGCTCTAATATCAAAAAAAAACCGAAACATAGGATTTCGGTTTTCATTAATCAGCAAAAGTAAAATTTACCTGAGCATTCTTCGCACTCTTCTAAATTGACCGTCAACAGGGGCAGGGTCGAGCCTTAGAATTCGCGCAATAAGTGGATATAGGTCCACTACTTCGATGGGTGGGTGCAAAAGGTTTCTACTAAATGCAGGTCCTTTGGCGTAGAAAATGGTACGCATATCCATCTTGGTATTATCCCATCCATGTGCGCCTTCGTTGGAGAATCCTTCTCGTGGTGCACCCCAGCCAACGCTCCAGCTGCTATCGGCAAGCACCACTAAGTCGAGCGTGCGAGGGTTGTTGCCAAAGTTGAACCTGGCAGGTATTTCTCCTCTGCGCCATACTTCAATATTATCCACTCTATCTAAAATGTTGTAAACAGAATCGAGCATGCCTTCATTAGGTCTTAGTAGAAACAAAGGGTTGCTGCCATGCGACCGTTCAAACCAATTGCGCCTCACATAATTACTTAGGTCAATGTATCGTTCGGCATTCAATTGGGTCATTCCGTGATCTGAGGTTACAATCAAATTGATTTTGGGGGCAATGGGCAGTTGGTTGAGTTTGTGCATCAGAACCCCTACCAGACTGTCGAGTTTTACCAACATGGCATCTACTTCTGGAGCATCGGGTCCAAAATCATGGCCGTGGCTATCCGGCTGGTGCGAATAAAACATGATAAGTCGCGGTCTTATTTCCTTAGGAAGATTGAGCCAATGTATAACGGTATCAATTTGGGCACTCAAAGGAACCGAACTATCGAACCTCTTCCAAAAATTCGGTTGCACATTTTGGATGGGTGCCTCCGAGCCTACCCAAAAATAGGATGCGGTATTCAGACCTTGTCTTTGTGCCGTTACCCAGATAGGTTCGCCACCATAAAAAACAGGATTTTCTACAGTGGTGCGGTCTCCCAGTCGGAAGGTCATATTCAAATCCGGGCAATAAAAATTGTTTGCTACAATGCCGTGATTGCCTGGGTATAGTCCGGTAGCCATACTGTAATGATTTGGGAAGGTTTTGGTAGGAAATGCGGGCTTCACATACTTGGCTTTCACTCCCTGTGCCGCAATCTTGTCGAGGTTGGGAGTTGCTACTCGCTGGGCGTAATCCCATCGCCAACCGTCCATGCTAAGTACCACTACATATTGTTCTTCGGGCGATGGTCTGCGATTGCTTCTGCCACTAAAAGATGAGAGTAGTACAACCACTCCTAAGGATATGCCTAGTATAGAAATTAGGGCAACTTTCGATTTGAAAGTTTTGAGAAAATTTTGTTTCATTTGTGTGATTTAATTTAAAAAGGTCAGGTGGAAATAGCGGTTAGGTTTTCAAATTAATTTGTGTGAAAGTCATTATCAAAACGCATTTCATTAAATGCACTTTATCTTTGCCAAAGTTATAATCAAACCCTTTACCAGAATAAAATATAGGTTAATTTTGTTTGCTTGGGTTATGATGAGGTTTGACTGAAATGAAAGCCAAAGGTTGTAAGGCTACAAGAAGGAAGCAAATTTTTTGTTGCAATCTCCATCAGAAGCGTTCAAAAAGTATCGGTTACGGTTTAGGTCGGAAGTAAGAAACAAAACTGGTAAAGTAATTTTATGAAACGAACATGTTTGC
>DMJL01000204.1:7575-22806 GCA_003451785.1 Bacteroidales bacterium | reverse complement strand
TGAAACGAACATGTTTGCGAATAAACACAAACACCAATGAAAATAGCAAACATGGAGTTCCAACCGACATTAAACCTAAAAATTATTTACGGATGAATACAAAACAATTGTTTTCCATGAGAAAATTCCTTTATTTGGGGGTGTTGATGTTAATGGTTGCATCCATTATGTCATGCAGATCCAGTACCGAATCGCCGGAAAAGGTAATTGAAGGTTGGCTAACGCACATGACTGCCAATAATATAGATAAAGCCATGGAGCTATCCACTTTGGAATCCCAAGAGCTACTTAAGGCTTGGAAAACAGAAGATTTTAATTTCTATGCAGGAGGTGTTGTCGAAAATTTTACCGTAGAATTGCTCTCCGATACAGTGGCATCTGGAAGTTTTATGCTCAATGGGGAGTTGTCGGAATTGCAAGCCGTAAAAAAAGAAGGAAAGTGGAAAGTTCAGTTAGTGAAATAAAGCATCCCGGAATTGTAGAAAAGGTGGTAGGCAATTTGGCTATAGTGCGGATTGTGCCCCGGCAGGCTTGTTCCGCCTGCCACTCCAAGGCTTCTTGTGGCATAGCAGAGGATGCAGATAAGTTTGTAAATATTCATTTACCAACTACCCATCGGTTTGTGCCCGGACAGGAAGTTCAGGTAACCCTGCGCAAAGGCTCAGGTTTCAAAGCCCTGTTTTTGGGATATGTATTTCCGCTCATTTTGCTTGTGATAGGAGTCTTTGGGTTTTATCACGCCATAGGTAGCGAAGGATTGGCCGCTTTGGCTTCTTTGGGTTTGCTGGGAACATATTATGGGGTTTTGTATGCGTTTCGAGGCATCCTGCAAACTAAGTTTACTTTTGGAATAGAAACTGAAGAATGAGTTCGAACGCTCCAACCTTTTGCTTAACAGTATTTTTTATTTTTTAACCAATGGATTTTGCACTTAATCTATTGCAGATTTGCTGATACAGAGTGAAAAAAACTACATGTTGGTTCTTAATAATTTGATAGCGACTTGCAATTTTCAGTTGTGAATTTGATTGCAGTAAACCTTTGAGCGATAGGCAGTCATAATTTAGTTTCGCATTACACTCTTCGATATTTTATTTACACAGACATTATCAAATGGGCTTTAAGCAGATAGATTTAATCTTGCCTCCCGATTTTTCCGATGCAATGATGCGCAGCGAAGTGGCTAAAGTTTTGGGCATTTCTGAATTTACCTGCCAAATTGTTTCTCAAAGTCTGGATGCCCGCAAGAAGTCGTTTGTACATTGGCTTGTACGGGTGGGCGTTTGCTCCGAGCACCTTTCGGGAGATGCAGAAATACCGAAGCCGAGCCTAAAAATTCCATATAAGAAGAGAAAACAAAAAGTATTGGTGTTGGGAAGCGGACCAGCTGGTTTCTTTTCCGCTTATGTTCTGCAACTGGCCGGATTCAATACCGTTTTGGTCGAAAGAGGTTCTATGGTAGATTTGCGCGCCCGGCAGATAGCCCAATTTGAAGACAAAGGCGTATTTCATCCACAAGGAAATTATGCCTTTGGAGAGGGTGGTGCAGGTACATTTTCCGACGGAAAACTAACATCGCGTTCAAAACACATCTCGGCTGAGAGAAGATTTATTGCCGAAACCTATATTGCAGCCGGTGCCCCCAAAGAAATTGCTTGGCTCGCACATCCACACATTGGCAGCGACAATCTGCAAAAAGTGGTTGCGGCCTTGCGACTTGAGTATCAAAATCTGGGAGGCACCATTCTTTTCGAAACCCGTATTGAAGACATACAAGCAGAAGGGCGAAATATTGTGGAGGCTTATACAGCCAGTGGAGCTATTAAAAGCAATATTTTTGTGTTAGCACCGGGGCATTCCGCATACGAAACTTATAGAATGCTCATGAAACGGGGCGTTGCTTTTCGGCTGAAGAACTTTGCCATAGGCAGCAGAGCTGAGCATCGGCAGGAGCTTATCAACAAGGCCCAATGGGGAGTAGAAAGGCTGCCAGGAGTGAAGGCTGCTGAATACAGATTAGCTTCATCAGGTAAAACAAATCAACCTGTTTACACTTTTTGTATGTGTCCGGGTGGGGTGGTGGTGCCTTCTACTGCCTATGCACTATCGAACACGGTCAACGGCATGAGCTTTTATCCCAGAGATGGGCGGTTTGCTAATGCAGCCTGTGTTGCCGGGGTGCATCCCACGCAATTGGCTCCTTGGATTAAAACTCCCTACGATGCACTCCTATGGTTAGAGCAATTGGAGCAAAGCTATTTTGCATTT
This sequence comes from Bacteroidales bacterium, assembly GCA_003451785.1. Taxonomy (GTDB): domain Bacteria; phylum Bacteroidota; class Bacteroidia; order Bacteroidales; family UBA7960; genus UBA7960. The sequence continues at coordinate 20,538 of DMJL01000204.1, read as the reverse complement.
TCCGGAAAATACGCTGCCCCATCGTGTACTATTGCCGATTTTCTTAAAGGGAAAAGCCGAGGCCGATTGCCCGAAAGTAGTTTTCCTTTAGGCTTGGTTGATGCTCCGCTGTGGAGTATGATGCCCAAGGCGGTAGTTGATGCCCTGAGATTTGGACTCACTGAATTTAATTTGAAGGTGAAAGGCTACAGCGAAGGCGTTTTGATAGGATTGGAGAGTAAGACTTCATCGCCTGTGCAAGTTATAAGAGATTCATCTGGACTTTGCGAAGGATTCGACAATTTATATTTGGTGGGCGAAGGCAGTGGCTATGCCGGAGGAATCATGTCGAGTGCTGCCGATGGAATTAAGGCTGCTATTGCAATTATAGCCGCATATTAAGTAGGTTGAAATTGGACTTACAGGAGTAATAGCTCAACCTAAAGTGAGAAATCTTGAAGTGCAATTCAAATTGCAGTTTGCGTTGGTTCTAAATTGCCCACAGCAGCTTCTGCAGCAGCCCAACCCGTACTCCAAGCTATTTGCAGATTGAACCCTCCGGTATTGGCATCCAAATCTAAAATCTCTCCTGCAAAAAACAAGTTTTTTGTCAATTTCGATTGCATGGTTCTAGGATCTATCTCCTTTAGATTCACCCCTCCGGCAGTAATTATGGCTTCTTTAAACTGCCTGTGTCCGCTAATTTGAAAGCGAAGATTTTTCATAAGAAAAAGCAATTTTTTTCTTGCAGGCGAATCTATTTTGTTGCCCTCCAATTCAGGGCTTATCCCAGCTAAATCCAAAACAACTTCGCCCAATGAAGCGGGCAGCCACATCCTTGCGATATTGCCAAGCAACTTCCTCCCATTCTCGTTTAAGTCTCGAAGCAATCTGGTATCTAATTTTTTTTCATCCAAGGCAGGCTTTAAGTCAATGGATATCTCCACATTGTTTCCTTCCCTAAGCGATAACACAGCTTTACGGCTGATTGTGAGAATAATTGGCCCCGACAACCCAAAATGGGTGAATAGCATCTCTCCAAACTCAGTAGCAGCCTTCTTGCCATTTATCCAGAGCGTAGCCGTAACATTTTTCAAGCTCAAGCCCTGCAACTTGGCTGCTGTAGTACAGGCAGTTTCTAATGGCACCAAGGCTGCATTTAATGGAGTAGTACTATGCCCTGCAATCTGTGCTAGTCTGTATCCATTGCCATCTGAGCCAGTGGCTGGGTACGATTTGCCGCCCGATGCCAGAATGATGTTATGGGCAAAAAGGGATTTTACGGTATTCCCGGTTTGCACTTCCACACCTTTGATGCTGCCATTTTCTATCAAAAGTTTTGTAACCTTTTGGTCGTATAGAAATTCTACGCGATTTCTCTGCGCCCATTGTAGGAGAGTATTTACCACATCTGCCGACTTGTCGCTCTCCGGAAATATTCTTCCCCCTCTTTCAACCTTGGTGGACAAACCTAATTGATGGAAATGCTCCACAACTTCCTTCGGCCCAAGTTGATTAAAGGCTTGCCTGAAAAACCTCCATTCAGGAAAAATATTTTCCTTATAGCCGTCCCAAGGTGCATCGTTGGTGATATTGCATCTTCCTTTGCCTGTTATCAGCAATTTGCGACCTGCAACCCTATTGCGCTCAACAACCATTACCTTAGCACCAAGTTCCCCTGCTCTGCCTGCTGCTATCAAACCAGCAGCTCCTGCACCAATTATTAATATATCGTAGGGCTTCATTGATTTAAGTGGAGTTTGTTGCGGGTAATTCTACCCTATCATGCTTAGTCAGCTTCCAAAAGCTTCTAGTGGGCAAAGGTAAAGCATCATTCATAAGAATTTATGGCTATACAATATTTGCATTAGGTAGTATTTTGGTTCTAATTTTGGTTTTCATGCAAACAAATGAGAGCAGCCGCTTTAGGCAAATTTTGGTCAATATCAGATTCTTAATGAATTACATCCATAAAGTTTGTATTTTTTGTCGGTATTCCGATTTTGGAGGAAGTTTTAATGAGAATTTGAATAAAATGGGTAATTTTAATGCAGTTTGGCAGCCTTGCAGAAATTGACGCCCTGCCAATATTTAGTTCATGAGCCGGGAGTTTAATATTTGAGTTTCAATAGCCAATTTTTACAATAGGGTTTTTTATTAAAAGCCTAAACCACTGTTCTTTACAAACCGCTGAATAATTAATAAAATTTAAAATCAAATGAAAAAAGCAATGGTTCGGTTCATTTTCAGTGCTTTAACGCTTTTACTTGTTTCCTTGGTTCATGGGCAGGATTCAGATTTCAAAGTTTATATTTCTGCCGATATGGAGGGCATCACCGGATTGGTTGATCGGGAGCAAGTAACAAGCACAGGATTGGATTTTAATATCGCTCGCCGTTGGATGACTTTGGAAGTGAATGCCGCCATTGAAGGGGCTTTCGAGGCTGGCGCAACCAAAGTTGTAGTAAACGATTCCCATGGAGATATGCGAAATCTTTTGCCCGATGTGTTAGACCAAAGGGCTTTCCTTATTTCGGGCACCAGCAAGCCTTTGGGTATGATGCAGGGTATTGATTCTACATTCGATGCAGTGATGTTTATTGGATACCATGCAATGGCAGGAACGGTAGATGCTGTTTTGGATCATACTTATGCAGGTGCAGTAGTTTTCTCGATTCATGTAAATGGAGTTGAAATGTCGGAAGGGAGCCTCAATGCTATGCTGGCAGGATATTTTGGTGTGCCAGTAGTTTTTATTTCGGGCGATAGGGCTGCTTGCGAAGAATTACGGAGAATTACCGGACAAAATATACCTTTTGTAGCCGTTAAACAAGGCATAGGTCGTTATGCTGCAAAAAACATTCCCATGGAATCGGCGCGCATTCAAATACGGCAAGAAGTGAAGAATGCGTTACAAAACATTCAGGTTCAACCTGTAGAAGTATCAAGGCCTATTTCCATTGAGCTTACTTTTCTTAGAACCCACAGTGCCGATATGGCTGCATTGATACCGGGAGTAGAACGCACAACTGCCCGTTCGGTAACGATTAGACCCGATAATATCATCGAAGGGTTTAAATTTCTTAGGGCGTTGATTGCCGTAGGAAGGTATTAACAAAGCTTGCCAACGGCAAGTAGTTTGCCTGCATATTTGTTTGCAATAGGAAGCCCTGCGTCAAACGTATTGCAAAAGTTTTTGAAACTTTCAACATTGAATAGGTGGAAAACAGTTTGGTACAAGCTGATTTAGGATTTGACAATCTAACCGATACATTTTCTAATCCAACCATATCCTGTTTATTGGGAAGTTAGGGTTAGTGTTGTTGCTTTTGCAAAGGCATGGTGAGATTCTTTGCCAAATACTCGGAATAAACCTATAATTATACAAAACACAACCCGGAGATTTTTAATGAATCTCCGGGCTGATTAGTTATTTTTAGCTTGTAAAGGGCTAAGGGATTTTATAGCATCGTGCAATTACTGCTGCATTTCGGCACTGCTAAAAGTGCTGATAAGCAGAGTATTCACAGGGAATTCTCCACTGGGCTGAAAAGGAATATGTACTGTAGGTACAGGAGCCGCTTGTGGCAATTCGTAATGCAACGGTCCTTCGATTCCCAAAGGAATTCCCAACCAAACCCATGCAAGGAAGAACGGAATACGAGTAAGGATGAACGCGATGGAATAGGGGAGCATCATGGCGATAATTGTTCCGATACCAACTGACTTATCGTACTTCTGAGCAAACACCAAAATCAGTGGGAAGTATGGAAGAAGTGGGGTGATAATGTTTGAATATGAGTCACCGATGCGGTATGCAGCCTGCACCATCTCTGGCGAATACCCCATAAGCATAAACATGGGAACAAAAATAGGTGCCATCAAAGCCCACTTTGCCGAAGCACTCCCTATGGCTATGTTTATGAGCGAGGTGAGCAAAATAAAGGCAACGATTAGTGGTGCACCAGTAAATCCAATTGCCATTAGCGTTTCGGAGCCTCTGATAGCCAATACACTACCTAATTGCGACCAATTGAAGAATGCTATAAACAATGCTGCAACAAATGCTATCACAATATACATACCCATGGTTGACATGGATTTTGCGGTCATGCCGGCAACATCTTTGTCTGTTTTTATGGTTTTAGCTACAATTCCATAAACTAAACCTGCTACCAAAAAGATGATAAACATGATAGGAACCAACGAGTTGTAGAAAGGCTGCATACTTGCAACACCCGTTACAGGGTCAAGTTCGCCTCTAAAAATTCCATCGTTTGGAATAATTGACCAAGCAACCAGTCCAAGCATTACTACAACCGATAGTATAGACCATTTCAGAGCCAACTTTTCTTTAGGAGTTACAATATTGTTAATTTCTCCAAGTTCAATCCCTTCTTCAGGTTTGTAGGTTCCCAAACGGGGAATCACAATTTTCTCTGTAACATAAGTACCAACTATTGCTACTAATGGCACCGAAGCTGCTAAGAAATAGTAGTTCGCAAGCGGATTAACTGTGTAAGTTGGGTCTAAAATGCGTGCAGCTGGTTCGGTGAATGCGGCCATCATGGGATCAAGACCAGTAGGGAAGATGTTTGCTCCAAAACCACCGGCAACACCCGCAAACGCTGCTGCAATACCAGCCAACGGATGTCTGCCCAAGCCATAGAAAATAGCAGCACCCATTGGTATCAGTACCACATAACCCGCATCGGCTGCAACTGAGCTTAGCATACCGGCTGTTACGATACTGAAGGTAATCAAAAACTTTGGTACCTTAGAAACGAAAAATTTCAAAGCCGTGGCTATCATTCCACTATGTTCGGCAACCCCTATTCCCAAGCCAACCACCAATACTAATCCTAATGGGGGAAAACCTGCAAAAACAGATACCATGTTGGTGAAAATCCTTTGAATGCCTTCTTTGGTCAAGAGATTTTGCACCACAATAAAATCTTCCGCAACACCAGTTGTACCCCCAGTACCGGGTCTTACAACACTTATTCCCCCAAAAATCCAGGAAAGTAACAATACTATACCAATTAATGCTAAGAAAAGTGTAGCGGGGTGGGGTAGCTTGTTTCCAACGATCTCAACCTTGTCGAGAATCTTTTTCAGCAAGCCATTGTTTTTTTCATTTGTTTTCTTTTTCATGCAATAGTTTTTATGTATGATGGGCGTAAAAAAATTTAGGGTTCAAAAATAAACTTTTAAGCAATTGTGGCAAAGGATTTCAATAGAATATTTACAAAAGGTTAAATAATCCGCATAAGTATGCTCATTGTTGTAGGTGGTGGAACCCGTTAAAAGTGCATTTGAAGATCGCATTCACACAATAACTTTTAATCAAGGGGCAATCCAATTGTGGTAGGTTGCTTTTTTGGTAAGTTGTAGATTTGTGCAGAGAAGCAACAAATCATTTTGCAGGCATTTGCATTCTGTTTCTAAAAAACTAATTGTACCAAGGCATTTATTTGCTTGTTAATGATTTCACAATGCTAATTTTATATACTTTTGCTTATATTTGGTGAAATTCCATAAAAGAATGAAGCACGATGTATTAAAACAATCCCATTTTCAAAGCCAAGATAAATCTGCTAAAAAGGAAATACTTGTATCACAGAAGATGCTTTCCGCCAAGGAGTTGCAAAATTTGCTAAATCGCAAATCACTTCTTATAGATGTTTCATCTCCTTTTTTAAGCAACCTTGCAACACTTGTAGAAGGGTCTGGTTTTTTAATTATTCTCACTGATGAGCAAGGTTGTATTCTTAGGCTCGATGGAGATTCAAAGATTTTGCTCGATGCAAAGTCGTTAAATCTTGTTCCCGGGGCATTTATGGAAGAAGATAGCATCGGCTCCAGCGCAATGATGATGGGGTTAAATGAAGATCGACCGGTGCAAATAACCGCCCAAGGGCATTTTATCAATGCATACCATCGTTGGACTTGCTCCTCTGCACCCATTCACTCTACAACCGGCATTACCATTGGCACGCTAAATCTTATGGGGCAGAAGCAGCAAGTAAACACACATACATTGGCATTGGTAGCAGCAACTATTAATGCCATTGAACAGCAATTTCGCAATCTAAAACTTAATAAGGCATTGAGGCAAACTACTGCCTACTTAGATGCCGTGATCAATAATCTCACAAATGCAATTCTCACCATCAATACTTCCGGCAATATTAGCAAGGTAAACAAAAGTGCGAAAGTCGTTTTTGGGATAGAACCTGCTAAGTTGACGGGGCAACCCATCAAGTATTATATGCCCCGTTGGGATGACCTATGGAAAGTTGTGAGCAACGGGGGTAATATTATTGACGAGGAAGTTAGCATCGAAAATATTCCCTATTCCGGAAGATTTGTTATTGGGGCAATGCCCATTGTAACTGAGCGCAATATCGCCGACGAAGAATTAGAATGGGATAAGCCTCGAAAAAAGTCCAACTCCAAGACGCTGATTGTAAAGCCATCTGTTTCTTCGGAGCCGGAGCAACTTCTTCTGGGCGTGGTACTCACTATCCGAGACATGAAAAGGGTGTATAATATCGTGAATAAATTCACCGGTATGAAAGCCTACTATACCTTCGACGACATAATTGGTGTGAGTGATGAAATGAAGCGGATAGTTGATTTTGCCCAAAGGGTTGCCGATAGCCCCTCTACCGTGCTGGTATCGGGTGAGAGCGGAACTGGTAAGGAAGTTTTTGCGCAGGCTATCCACAACGCAAGTGGGCGGCGCAACTCAGGTTTTGTGGCAATCAACTGTGGGGCTATTCCAGAAGCATTGTTTGAAAGCGAGCTGTTTGGCTACGAAGACGGGGCATTTACGGGAGCACGAAAGGGAGGTAAGCCCGGTAAATTTGAGCTGGCCAACGGTGGCACACTATTCTTAGATGAAGTGGGCGAAATGCCAATGGATATGCAAGTGAAACTCCTTAGAGCATTGCAAGAAGGCGAAATTACCAGAGTGGGCGGCAACAAGGCCATACCGGTGGATGTAAGGGTTGTAGCTGCTACCAACAAAAATCTCAAAACTTTGGTGGAGCAAAACAAGTTTAGAAACGACCTGTATTATCGCCTTAGCGTAATACCCATAAAAATTCCTCCTTTGAGAGATAGACAAGACGACATAAAAGCGCTAATAGAGTTTTTCCTGCTCAATAAGTCGTTGAAGCTCAACAAATCTGTACCAATCCTAAACGATGACATCCGAACAATACTGCTCAGATACGAATGGCCTGGTAATGTGAGAGAATTGGAAAACTTTATTGAAAAGACAGTCAATCTGGATGGTCGTATTATGCTCGATGTAGAAGACGAAGTAGCTTTTAGAAACAAATATTTGCACAACTTTGTTGCTCCTAATGCCCAAAAAGGCGTTACAAATGATGAGGGTAATCTCTACAATGCTAAATCTCTTGAAGAGATAGAGAAAGATGCTATCGTTGCTACGCTAAAGCATTTTGACGGAAACAAAACCAAAGCTGCCAAAATATTGAAAATTAGCAGAAATACGCTTTATTTGAAAGCAAAGCATTTTGGATTAGCACTCCATTAGTTGTTTACGGAGCTTGCCTCCGCCCCCATTAAAAAATTTACTTATCATTGCACCATTCTATTGCATTGTCTTAAAACAATACACATAGTATTTGACAATGCATTGAATTAGTACAGTGTGTGTTGCCGATTTTATTTTGATAATTATTTTTAACTCTTGATTAACAACCAAATGAATGCTGTGGCACGGTTTATGGAATGCATTCATCGGGTTGTTAATTGATTAACAATTCAAATTTAGCTGTTTTAATTACTGTGTTATGAAATCTGACAAAGGAGAAATAATTATTTGCTTGGGCAGTTCCTGTTTTGCAAGAGGAAACCGCGACACTTTGGAAACGATCAAGTTTTACCTGAAAAGCAACCAATTGGAGCACAATATTGTTTTTAAGGGACAGCTATGCTCCCAATCTTGCAACAAGGGACCTGTAGTTTGGATCAACGAACAAAAATATGAAGGTATGACAGCTTCTAATGTGGTTCCTTTATTGGATCAGATTTTTAATGCCAATTCGTAATTTTTATCGACTCCTAATTCCAAAAAATGATAACCAACCAAGCAGTTTACACTGAAATAAACAATTGCCAAGATTGCTACAAATGTGTCAGATATTGCCCAGTTAAGGCAATTATGATCTCCAACAATTGTGCATCGGTGCTTGATGATTTGTGTATTGCCTGTGGTAAATGTGTTGAAATTTGCCCTGTTGGGGCCAAAAAGATCCGTTCTGATGTGGATGTTGTTAAGCTTTTGTTGCGAAGCGGCAAAAAGGTTATTCTTTCTCTGGCACCTTCTTGGGTAAGTTCTTTTCCCCAAATTAGTGGATCGAGTATGGTTTACACGCTGCAGCAGATGGGGTTTATGGCAGTATCCGAAACCGCATTGGGTGCCGAATTGGTCAATCGCCACATTCGACAAGAATTGCAAAAAGGCGATTCTGGAATCATGATTTCCTCAGCTTGTCCTACTATTGTTGATTACATAACCAGACATAAACCTGAGTTGTCGGATATGATTATGCCTGTGGTTTCGCCAATGGTAGCACATGCAAGTTACCTAAAGGAATATTACGGGTCAAATGTATCTGTAGTTTTTGCAGGTCCGTGCGTTGCCAAAAAGCGGGAGTCAGATGGCTTTCGAAAACTGATTGCAGCCTCTATTACCTTCAAAGAACTTGCAGATTGGATGCAAGAATTGAAATTGGGAAATGGCTTAATTCCCGACGAACCAGCTAGTTTCGAGCCTGTTGAAGCCGTATCGGGGTCATTCTATCCTATGGAAGGCGGTATGATTGCCGGATTGAATACTCCTGAAACCCAAGCAACACAGTTTATGTCGTTTTCAGGTATGGATTCCGTTGAAGGCCTATTGGAAGGTATAAAGACATGGAATCCCAAGGAGAAAGTGTTTATTGAACTGCTGAGCTGTGCAGGGGGATGTATAAATGGTCCGGCAATGCCCCATAAGGATAAATCGTTGGGCGAAAGATATTTCAATGTCATAAAAGAAAGTACCAAGAAGGTAAAGAATATTGGAGTAAACAAAGAATTGATGTTTCCGTTGGATTTGCATAAAACCTACAATCCACATGAGAAAACCATCATAAAGCCTGCTTACACAGATGCTGAAATCATGGAGTCGTTGCGAGCAGTAGGCAAGCAAACCATTCTGGAAGAGCTTAATTGCGGGGGTTGTGGTTACGACAGTTGCCAGAGTTTTGCAGTAGCCATGTTGGAGCGCAAAGCCGAGCGAAGCATGTGTGTTTCATACATGCGAAAGGTGGCGCAAAACAAAGCCACTGTTTTGCTACAGCGTATGCCCTGTGGGGTAATCATAGTGGATGAGCATCTCAATATCATAGAATGCAACAAGAACTTAGCCAATATGCTGGGCGAGGAAGTCAGGAATATCTTCGAAGCCAAACCCGGTTTGAATGGAGCCGATCTTCGCAAACTCCTACCGTTTCACAAACTTTTTCAATCGGTTTTAGATACCGGCACCGATATTATTGATAGGGAAATACGCGTGAACGGAAGTTTCTTGAAAGTATCCATTTTTACCATTCAGGCTCATAAAATCGTTAGCGCAATTATCAGGGACTTGTACAATCCTGAGGTGCGCAACGATGAAATTGTAAAACGCACGCAAGTTATGATTACCGAGAATTTAGAAACGGTTCAGAAAATTGCGTACCTCTTAGGTGAGAATGCTTCGCGTACCGAAACAAGCTTAAACTCGATACTTGAAATTCTAAAAGAGAATCAGGATGACGCGAAAAGCCTTTCATATTGATGTTGATTGTGTGCAGATGTCGAAAGACAAGTATCAAGTTTGTGGCGATGCTTTCCTTTCTCGCAAATTAAAGGATGTGGATCGCACCATTGTATTGTTGTCAGATGGATTGGGTAGCGGTATTAAAGCCAATGTTTTGGCCACACTAACAGCATCCATGGCTGTAAATTTTACCCTGCAAAAGCAGTCCATTGAGCGAACATCAAAAATCATAATGAGTACATTGCCTGTTGACAAGCACAGGCAAATAAGCTATGCTACATTTACAATTGCCGACATTGAATCCAATGGGGTAGCTCGAATTGTAGAATTCGAGAACCCTCCATTTCAACTTTTCAGGCAAGGCAAAAGGCTGGAATTTACCCAATGCGAGCTTACCATTGATGGCAACCAAAACAAAGGGCGCAAAATGCACTTAACCCAGTTTGAATTAACATTGGACGACAGAATTGTAATTACTTCCGATGGAGTTACCCAAAGTGGGATAGGCAGTGCTTCCATGCCGTTTGGCTACGGCGATTACAACCTTACCAACTTTATTGAAAAAGCCATAGAAGCAGATCCCGAAATATCTGCTTACAATCTGGCAAATAAAGTTGTGAAAAAGGCATTTGCTAACGACATCTTTAAGCCAAAGGACGATATCTCTTGTGCCGTAATCCATTTCAGAAAACCCCGAAAAATGCTAATTTGCTCGGGTCCTCCCTACGATGAGGCAAAAGACAAAACCCTGGCTGCTATGATAGCGACTTTCCAAGGCAAAAAAGTGATTTGTGGAGGCACCACTTCCCAAATTGTTGCAAGGGAGTTGCAAAAAGAAATTGAGATAAGCCTCAATCTCGATAGCTCCGGATTGCCCCCAGCATCCAAAATGGAAGGGATTGATTTGGTTACGGAGGGCATACTTACCATTGGAAAAGTGGCCGATTTGCTTGAAAAAAACAACAATATTCAATCCATAGGAGTAGGCCCGGCAGCTGACATCTTCAAAATGCTCATGATATCGGATGAAATAAATCTCATTGTTGGCACCAAAATCAATGTTGCTCACCAAGACCCTTCGCTACCCGAAGAGTTGGAAATCAGACGAAATGTAGTGCGTAAAATAGCCAAGCTGCTTGAAGAAAAGTTTTTGAAAGAAGTACATATTCAATTTATTTAACACAATGGAAACCAAGAATGTAAAAGTTAAAATATGTGCAGGCACGCACTGCTATTTGATGGGCGGAGCTGAGTTGCAACTATTTAGTGAATATTTGCCCAACAACATTAAAGAACAAGTTAATGTAGTTGGAGCAGCTTGCTTGGGATATTGTTATGCCGAAGATGGGTGCAAGCCGCCTTTTGTGCAGGTAAACAATCACAAAATACAGCAGGCAAATATTCAATCGCTTTTAGATTTGGTGAAAAAGGAACTGGAAATTAACAACGAATAATTATGGCCAAGGTAAACAACGCAATGATTATCCGTAGAGATTTGATTACTCGTGTTATCAAGCTCTTAGAAATCAATGAATTGGAAGAAAAGATTGATAGACTCCCCATCGATTTAGTACCCCGCATCGAATCTGCTCTAAGATGCTGCGTGCACAAGGATAGAGCCGTAGTGAAATATATGTTGATGGGTATGTTGGGTTTCAATATACAGGATGAAGAGGACGAACTTACCCGGTTGTCGGAATATGTTCGCATGGCAGAGAATAGAACAGAGCATACGGGAGTATTCCTCACAGTGGTAGATGAAGCCTGCACCTCATGCCGAAAAGCAAGCTATGAAGTTTCTAACTTGTGCAGGGGTTGTGTAGCCCGTCCATGCATTAGCAATTGCCCAAAAGATGCCATTAATTTTACTGATGCGAAAGCAAACATCGTTCAAAAGAATTGTGTCAATTGCGGAAAATGCCAAAAAGTATGTCCTTTTCATGCTATTGTTTACATTGCGGTGCCATGCGAGGAGGTTTGCCCTGTAGATGCAATTAGCCGCAATAACAAAGGAGTTCAAGAAATTAACCCCGATAAATGTATCAATTGCGGCAAATGTATTGCTTCGTGCCCTTTTAATGCCATTACTCAGAAATCCAATCTTGTAGATATTTTTAGAGCAAAAAACAATAAGAAAGAGCTGGTGGCTTTGATAGCTCCTGCCATAGCAGGCCAATTTGGTGCCGATCTTGGGCGAATAATAAGGAGCTTCGAGCTTCTGGGGTTCAACCATGTGTATGAAGTGGCACAAGGTGCTGAGCAAACCATTGAGCACGAAGCAAAGGAATGGAAAGAAAAGATGGAAGAAAAAGTACCATTTATGACTTCCTCCTGCTGCCCCTCATATACATCATGGGTGAAAAAACATCATCCGGATTTTGCCAAATTTGTTTCGGACACTCCCACACCCCTATATTTTACAGCTGAGTTGGCCAGAAAAAACCATCCAGATGCTTGTCTGATTTTCATAAGTCCTTGCGCATCCAAACGGGTGGAAGTTTTTAAGAATCCAAATATTGATTACACGCTTACTTTTGAGGAGTATGGCGCATGGCTGGTGGCCAAAGGGATTGACCTTATAAGCCTCGATTATTCATCCTTAGATTATGTTCCTACTGCATTTGCAAGAGGGTTTGCAGCCACAGGTGGTGTAGCCAACGCAGTAAAAAATGTTGCACCCGAAATAAATGAAGTTATTATCAATGGATTGGATAAAAGCACTATACGATTGCTAAAATCATACTCAAAGTCGTGCGATGGCAACTTTGTGGAGGTCATGTGCTGCGAAAATGGATGTCTGGGTGGTTGTAATGTAATTAGCAACCCAAAATTAGCACTAAGGCAGCTCAAGGATGCCATGAAGCAGTCCGATGAAGCCCGTAAGCAGTTGGTAGAGTAGGGAGTAAGTCTTCATTCTTTCTCTGAATGTATTCCCTAATTTCTGAAAAGGGAATTTGATTTGAATGCCTTCCTTTCAAAAATTTTACCATCAGATACATCCTAATGTAGCAGATAAATAGGTGCATTCTGATTAGCTGATTCTGCAGGTGCAATGCGCCGATTTGATAGACCATCCATAACTGCTTGTGCACAACAAAATATTTTATAAGCAAAAATTCACTACATTTGTACGCATTTTTGAA
>DMJL01000204.1:0-7187 GCA_003451785.1 Bacteroidales bacterium | reverse complement strand
TTTTTTAAACTTTACAATTTCCATAAATTAGTGATTGAAGATGAAAAGCAACGAGGTTGAAAACTTGGTGAACGACCTTCTCAAAAACAAGAAGGTTTATTTTTTTGGAGGCGAGCGTGCCGATGGTGATACTACCATGCGCAACTTGCTGGGTGGCAAAGGTGCCAACCTTGCCGAGATGGTAAATATTGGAATTCCGGTTCCTCCTGGTTTCACTATCACAACTGAGGTTTGTACCCTGTTCAATACAAGGGGACGCGATTTTGTGGTAGATGCCATAAGGGCAGAGGTAGAGGAAAATATGCGCCGCGTGGAGAAGGAAATGGGTACCAAATTTGGCGACAAAGAAAACCCACTACTTATGTCGGTTCGCTCGGGTGCAAGGGCATCTATGCCTGGTATGATGGATACCGTTTTGAATCTTGGTTTGAATGAAGAGACCTTGCAAGGCTTGGTAAAGAAAACCGGCAACGAGCGTTTTGTATGGGATTCTTACCGTAGGTTTGTTCAGATGTATGGCGATGTGGTAATGGGAATGAAGCCCGAAACCAAGGAAGACCACGATCCGTTTGATGAAATCATGGATCATCTGAAAGAAGAAAAAGGTGCCAAAACGGATCAGGACCTATCTACCGATGATCTTAAAGAATTGGTAAAGCGATTTAAGAAGGCAGTAAAAGAAGTTACCGGCAAAGACTTCCCAGAGAATCCTTGGGAGCAACTTTGGGGCTCGGTAATGGCGGTGTTCACCTCTTGGAACAATCCCCGTGCTACTTACTACCGCAAGATGCACAACATACCTGCCGAATGGGGCACAGCTGTGAATGTTCAGGCAATGGTGTTTGGTAATATGGGCGACACTTCGGGCACAGGCGTAGCTTTTACACGCGACGCAGCTACCGGCGAAAACCTTTTCAATGGCGAATACCTTATCAACGCGCAAGGCGAGGATGTAGTAGCCGGTATTCGTACACCACGCGAAATTACCCTCACAGGGTCATATCGTTGGGCTAAACTTCAAGATGTATCTGAAGAAGACCGTAAACTCAACTTCCCATCGTTGGAAGAAGTTTTTCCAGAAATCTACAAAGAACTCCATAGGCTGCAAAATAAGCTGGAGATGCACTATCGCGATATGCAAGACTTAGAATTCACCATCCAGGAAGGCAAGCTGTGGATTTTGCAAACCCGTAATGGCAAGCGCACCGGTCCGGCTATGGTAAAAATTGCTATGGATATGTTCCGCGAAGGGAACCTCACGGAGGAAGAGGCCATTATGCGCATTGAGGCATACAAACTCGATGAGTTGTTGCACCCAGTATTTGATCCAGGTGAACTTGAAAAAGCTAAAATTCTTGCCAAAGGCTTGCCGGCTTCTCCCGGTGCTAGTACAGGGCAGATAGTATTCTTTGCCGAAGATGCAGCAGAGTGGGCAGCAGAGGGTAAGAAAGTGATTCTTGTAAGGGTTGAGACTTCACCCGAAGATCTTGCAGGGATGGATGCAGCACAAGGTATTCTCACCGCCCGTGGAGGTATGACCTCCCATGCAGCAGTTGTTGCTCGTGGTATGGGCAAATGCTGTGTTTCGGGTGCAGGTGCGTGCCAGATAGATTATAAGACCCGCACCATGACCATTGGAGATGTGGTGCTAAATGAAGGCGACTTTATCTCTCTCAACGGAACTTCTGGTGAAGTGATTCTGGGAAAAGTAAAAACCGTACTTCCTGAGATGAGTGGCGACTTTGCAGAGGTTATGAATTTGGCTACCAAGTACACTCGTATGTCTGTAAGAACCAATGCCGACAGCCCTAAAGACTCAAAGATTGCACGGGAGTTTGGTGCAAAAGGTATAGGCCTTTGCCGCACCGAGCACATGTTCTTCGAAGGCGATCGCATCAAAGCCATGCGCGAGATGATCTTAGCCAACGATGAGATAGGGCGCCGCAAAGCATTAGATAAGCTATTGCCAATTCAGAGAGCCGACTTCGAAGGCATATTCGAAGCTATGCACGATTTGCCTGTTACCGTAAGATTATTAGACCCGCCTTTGCATGAGTTCCTTCCACACGAAACGGAGAACCAAGCAGAGATGGCCAAAGAGTTGGGCATTACACCCGAGCAGGTAAAACAAAAGGTTGATGCATTGCACGAGTTCAACCCCATGTTGGGTCACCGTGGTTGCCGCCTCGGAAATACCTATCCTGAAATCTCTGAGATGCAGGCCCGCGCTATTATCGAAGCCGCTGTAAACCTCAAGAAGAAAGGCATCAACGCTATTCCCGAAATAATGATTCCCCTAACAGGCACCCTCGAGGAGATGAAACTGCAAGAGGAAATTGTAAGGGAAACTGCCGAGAAGGTTTTCGCCGAAAACAATCTGCGTGTTGATTACCTAGTAGGAACCATGATCGAAATCCCCCGCGCTACGCTTATCGCCGATAAAATAGCACAGAGTGCCGAGTTTTTCTCGTTTGGTACAAACGACCTTACGCAGATGACCTTTGGATTCTCGCGCGACGATGCTGGTAGCTTCCTGCCAATCTATATTGAAAAAGGATTATTGAAGCACGATCCATTCCAAGTGTTAGACCAAGAAGGCGTTGGTCAGTTAATAAAAATGGCTATCGAACGCGGTAGAAGCGGTCGTCAGGGTCTAAAGGTTGGTATTTGCGGAGAGCACGGTGGAGAGCCATCTTCGGTCGAGTTCTGCCATAGAGTAGGCATGGATTATGTAAGTTGCTCGCCATTCCGCGTGCCCATTGCCCGCCTTGCTGCAGCGCAAGCCGTTGTACGCGAAATACTTGCAAAAAAAGGAGCCGCTGCGTACTCCACAGCATAACCTTTTGAATCTCTAAAAATAAGGAAGGGCTGTCAGATTTTTTGACAGCCCTTCTTTTGTATTTGAAGAAGGGTAAAAGGTCTGTTTCAGTCTTTTGAATTACTCTAATATTGATTTTAGGAGCATAAGAAAACTCCTTAGGCATTAGGCAATGGAACATAACTTATAAATTTATATGTTGTTAAAAATGAACTGGTTGGTTTATTTATTGATTTGCAGTTAAAGAACCTAATATCTGAAGTAACCGATAGAGAAATTAATATACCATTCCCTTTGTGATTTTCGCAATTATTTTTTTAGTTGAAAAGCTGTATAGATCTAAGCATTATGTGATTCTAATTTAAATGGGTGCTGAGTGCTTTAGCAATATGCAATTTCATAATATTTCTCAAATTTTACATTCTTGCTGTAATTTGAGTTATTGGAATAGAAGATTTTTTCACACATAAAAAGCATTTATAGGGCGATAAATTTGTTAATCCAATGAAAAAACTATCTTTGTGTAGCAGTCGTTTTGTTTGTCTTGATTGCCAATGGGCAATTACAAATTCAGCAGTGAGTTTTTTCAGCCCTTTTTTCTGATAGAGTTTAAGAATTTTTATTGTCAGTTTTTATGGAAACTTAATTACCTATGGTTTTGATTGCCCTAATATTGGTGGCATCTCTGTTTGTTATAAAGTTATTCAACTCAGTTTATGGCAAACTACTTTATCTAATCCTTTCAATACAACTTTTAGTTACATTGTTGACACGAGTTGGATTTGAGAACCTTGACACCCTCTACGATTTCACTTTCCTAATTTTAGGCACAACTGTAGGCATTATTAGCCTGGAAGATCTGATAAAATTAGCCTTAAAGAAAAAGTAATTGCTTTGGCTTGTAAATCATTTAGTGACAAAACATATTTAAATATCAATGAGTTTGCCTTCATCGGGGACAGAAAGGTTTTATATTGATGCCCAAAATGGATATAAGGTCAACATGAATTTTTCACAGCCTACCTGATGGCACGAGCTGAAAAACCATTATGAATATTAGAATATCTTTGCCTGTGGTTGTGAAAAATGTCCATAAGTGCACGGTCGCGACCAGTTCCTAAAGTAGGTAACCTGATTAATTTTGCACACGAATGAATAGACTCTTGTGTTTCGCATTTCTTGTCATTGTCAACGGTTTTGTTTCCCAAAATACTTTAGCCCGTCAGATTCCGCAGGAAATGCGCGGGGTTTGGGTTTCCACGGTTTTTAATATTGACTGGCCTACGCGTGCAGGGCTGGATGCTGCCGCCCAACAGGCCGAGGCGATAGCCATTCTCGACCAGGCAAAATCGTTGGGGTTAAACACGGTTTTTCTGCAGGTAAGGCCTTCGGGCGATGCCATCTACCCATCGGCCTTGGTACCTTGGTCGAGATTTCTGAGCGGCCGCCAGGGTCAGCCGCCACAGGCATCGTTCGACCCGCTACAATTTTGGATTGAGCAAGCGCATAGGCGTGGGCTCGAATTGCATGCGTGGATCAACCCTTTCAGAGCAACTACAGGCCTAAACGACCATTTGGATTCTTTACATGCCATGCTGCAGAGACCCGACTGGGTGGTGCAGTACGGCAACCGCTTCTATTTCGACCCGGGTTTACCTGAAGTACGGCAGCACCTGCTCGAAGTG
Source organism: Bacteroidales bacterium (assembly GCA_003451785.1). Lineage (GTDB taxonomy): Bacteria > Bacteroidota > Bacteroidia > Bacteroidales > UBA7960 > UBA7960. Next base: position 2,684 of record DMJL01000204.1, on the reverse strand, counting down.
GTTGCCGAACTCATAACCCGTTACGACATTGACGGACTGCATATCGACGATTATTTTTATCCCTACCCTGTGTGGGGCACCGAGTTTCCCGATACACTTTCGTTTCGCAAGTTTGGAACTGGTAACCCCGCCACCCGCAACGACTGGCGCAGAGACAACATAAACACCGTAATCCGTTCGATTCACAACTTATTGCAACAGGAAAAACCTTGGATAAAATTCGGTGTAAGCCCGTTTGGAGTTTGGCGCAACCGCAGCACCGATCCCGCCGGCTCCGACACCCGTGCAGGCATCGAAAGCTACGACCACCTTTTTGCCGATGTGTTGCTTTGGGAGCGCAATGGCTGGGTGGATTATGTAATTCCTCAACTTTATTGGGATATGCGCGACAACAGGGCAGGTTTTCAGGTTTTACTCGACTGGTGGGACCAGAACATTCAAAATCGCCACCTGTACATAGGCCATGCTGTGTATAAGATTGACACGGTAAACCATATCTGGGGAAGTCCTTCAGAGATTCCCAACCAAATCAGGGCTATACAACGGTTAAACCGTCCTACCGGCTCGGTGTTTTTCAGCCAGCGCCATTTCAACCGTACCGACCTTTTGGGCCTTGCCGACACCCTGAGCCGCAGCCTATACCGGCTACCTGCCCTTGCTCCAAATATGCCCTGGATAGACAATACCCCTCCGCCGCCGGTTCTTAACCTTCAATACCATAAAGGCGAAGTAAGCTGGGAAGTTGTCACAGGGCAGAATCCATTCAATGAAGCCCGCAGATTTATCGTTCATCTGGAACCAGTTAGCCGCAGGGCCAAAGCACATGGGCACATCTGGTTCATTACGGGTGAAACACGGATTAAACTGCCCAGGCGCCCCCTGCTTTCGCGTGCCCGCTTCCACCTTAGCGTAATGCCCGTTGACCGAAACAGCAATGTAGGCGCGGTGAATACGCTTTACAGGATTTATTATTGATTAACCGAACAATGAATTTGCGAAATCCAGAAAAGACTCGACTGGAAAATGTTAATGAACAAACCAGCTGAACCTTTAGTTGAAATTTTAAAATAGAAGTATTTCAGAAATATTTCAGGATATTTAGTAATTTTGGGCATATGGCAACAAAAAGTCAAATATTAACATTTTTAAGGGATCACAGAAAGTATCTTAAGGATAACTTTCATGTCGTAAGAATTGGCATCTTCGGATCTTACGCAAGAGGTGACAATGAACCGGCCAGCGATATTGACTTTATTGTTGAATTTGAAAACAATACCCTTAATCTCTTTGACATTAAGCAAAAGCTCAGGGAGTTCCTAAGTCAGGAATTGAAGGCAGAGGTGGATATCTGCCGGGAGAAATACATCAAACCTAAAATCCGTAGCCGTATCCTCAAAGAGACAATCTATGCTTAACAAAGACCTCAACAGACTTGAAATGATATTGGATTCCATTTCAAAGATTGAAGGCTATACAAATAAATTTGAGGGTCCAGATTCCTTCAATACAGATGTCAAATCATTCGATGCTACCATGATGAACTTTGTGGTTATTGGGGAGATGGTATTAAAATTATCGGATGAATTTAAAAATATGCATCCTGGTATAAATTGGATTAAAATCAAGGCTTTCAGGAACATTGTTGCGCATGATTATTTCGGCGTTGACGCTGAAGAGGTTTGGCAAATTATTAAGAAAGATTTACCTGATTTAAAAGAAAATATTTCCTCAATACTAAAGGTAAAATAAAAGCCTACTCAAACAACCCTCCTACCGACAAGTACCTTTCGCCTGTGTCGTAACTAAAAGTCAGTATTCTGGAACCAGAAGGGATTTCATGCAGCTTTTTGCTGATAGCAGCCAGTGAAGCCCCCGATGAAACACCTATGAAAAGTCCCTCCAAAAGGGCGGCTTTTCTCGTGAATGCAAATGTTTCTTCGTTACTTACGGTGATAATCCCATCCAATAGGCTCCTGTCCAACACTTCAGGAACAAACCCTGCCCCAATGCCCTGTATGGGGTGCGGAGAATGCAGGCCACCGCTGAGTACGGGTGATAGAGCCGGCTCCACAGCAAATGTCTTTAATCCGGGGAACTTTTCTTTCAACACGCGGGTAACCCCGGTAATATGCCCACCGGTACCAACTCCGGTTATCAGGTAATCGAACCCTTCGGGAAAATCGGCTAAAATCTCAGTTGCAGTGTTAATGCTATGCACCCGCGGGTTGGAAGGGTTACCAAACTGATCCGGAATCCATGCATCGGGAGTTTTCGCAAGGATACGGTTTGCCTCTTCAATTGCTCCACGCATGCCTTTTTCGCGAGGAGTAAGCACAAACTCCGCCCCAAACAATTGCATGATTGCGCGCCGCTCTACCGACATGCTTTCGGGCATTACCAGAATTACGCGATAGCCTTTGACAGCGCCGACCATGGCCAGGCCAATGCCGGTGTTTCCCGAGGTCGGTTCAATGATTACCCCTCCCGGCTTTAACCGGCCGGACTGCTCGGCATCTTCTATCATGGCAAGGGCTATGCGGTCTTTGATACTTCCGCCAGGGTTGTTTTTTTCCAACTTTGTCCATACTTCATAATCGGCAGGAAAAAGCCGGTTCAATCTTAAATGAGGCGTATTGCCAATAAGTTCGTTCACATTGTTTGCTTTCATCCGTAAATAATTATTA
>DMJL01000017.1 GCA_003451785.1 Bacteroidales bacterium | reverse complement strand
GTAACAGCCACCCACACCAGAGATGTAAATGTAAGTGATCCGTTTGCTGCGCTAACCTTGCTTGCTGGCGAAACTTCCAGGACATGGCGTTTGCATAGAGTAGGCACAAGTATGGGAGTTGGACCAAACCCAGCGCAAGCTCGCTATTGGTGGTCGCTTACTAACAATGGAATGCGCCCTTGTGTGTATTTCCATGAGTTCACCTTCCGCCGCAATGGGCAATTCGTATTCGACGACAAAGGTTCATTCTGGGGTGAGCAAGATGTATTTGCTGGAACCCCAAGAGCAGGTGTATGTTTTAGTGCTATACCTGCCAATATGATAAATAGTGCAGGAGCAGATGTTAGAGCTTGGCTAAGTGGCACCCACCAATTTACATACGATCCTGTAGCCAACAGAATTACACTTACAGGACTTGGAGCTTGGATGGGTATGCCACATTTAGGTACTTCAGCACCAAGTATAGTTCCTACTGCATCAAGAACTTTTAATGCAGTTATTCAGCGTCATACTGGATTTGACCTGCTTATAATCTCTTATGCTTATGCTGATCTGTATTGGAGCTTCACTTATGCAAGCTATACCAATCCTGCACTCGAACCCCCGGTTAATCTACCCACCGCCGGATTGCCTCAGGTAACCCCAACCCAAATGTTTATAAACTTTTCTTCAAGGCTACCTGCAGCCATGGCGCTAATTGATACCATTACTTCTAATTCGACCGTAGAGTTTGGGGTTGTAGATCCACAAAATCCAACTGGTCCCAGAGTAGGTCAGTTTAATAGAACCGCTGGTATTCAGTGGCAAGAACTGCAAATGCGTACCGTGTTGCCGCGACGCGATATTCAGTTTACCAACTTTACAAGAGCTATGATTGATATTTATATTCCTGCAACTACTGTATTCACACCTTTGGCAAGGCATATTGTGTTTGGCTTTGGCGATGTAAGCCATACCGCGCAATGGTGGACTTCACCAGTTCAAACTGTTATCACAGGCGATGATGTAATAGTTGGAAGATGGCATACTTATACATTTGACCTTACTGCGGTGAGAGCAAGAACCGATATTGATATGATTTTCTTGGGCATTGGAGGTGGTGGCCACACTGCGGGCGGAACCTTCTTCATCCGAAATCTCAGGTTTGAATAATTCAACAGGATAAGGGTTGCAGGTTTATCTCCTGCAGCCCTTATTTTTAATATGATGTCTTCTATGAAAATCAAAAAAATTTCATTGATGTCGCTCACACTTTTGCTTTTGATGTTCTTTGCCTGCACAGAACCCATAGCAACCCCTACAACAGAGCCCACCAACCTTAGGGTAGATGTGCAAATCGACCCTAGGCAAAATGGGATGATAAGAATAGTTGCAACGGCACAAAATGCAACGGAATATCAGCTAAGGGTAGGAAATGCAGAAAATCCATTGCAAACAAATACTACGGGGATTTTTACCCACACATTTCCTCAGAGTGGAACATACAACATAGATATACGAGCCTTGGGGGCATCAGGCAGATTTGTTCGCGAGAGTTTTGATGTGAACATTCTTAATGTAATGCAGGAAGTACCTCTTTCGCGAGGTTTTGTATCTCCGCTCTCCTATGATGGCTTTACCCTTGTATGGCAAGACGAGTTTAATGGCACCAGCATTAATACCAACGATTGGAATTTTGAAATTGGCACTGGAGCCCCCGCACTTGTTGGATGGGGTAATAACGAGTTGCAATATTACCGATCGCAAAATGCTTGGGTTGCAAACGGAGTGTTAACGATTGAAGCCCGAAGGGAAAACTTTGGAGGACAACAATTCACCTCTGCAAGAATGACCACCCAAGGAAAACGATCATTCCAATACGGACGCGTTGATATTCGCGCACTTTTGCCCAAGGGGCAGGGAATGTGGCCAGCTCTTTGGATGTTGGGCAATGATATTACCACCGTTGGCTGGCCAAGGTGTGGCGAAATCGACATAATGGAGATGGTAGGTGGAAGAGGCAGAGAAAACACAGTGCATGGCACTATTCATTGGCACGACGGTGTCCGTCATGCACAAACAGGATCGCCGTTCACCTTGTCAGCTGGAACATTTTATGAAAGCTACCATGTATTTTCTCTCGTTTGGGACCAAACACACATTAGATTTCTGGTCAACAATGTCCAATTTCGTGCTATTGACATAACGGCAGGACACATGAGCGAATTTCACCAGCCGTACTTCTTTATCTTCAACATTGCAGTAGGCGGAAATTGGCCAGGTAGCCCCGATGGCACTACCATTTTCCCTCAGCAAATGCGGGTTGATTATGTTCGGGTTTTTCGGAGAAATTAATCCTTCTCTTTCAAAATTTTTGAATAAGGCATAATGGATATATGCCAACTAAATTATTCAGCCAATTAAACCTTATTGCATTATGAACAAAATCATTATAAAAATTCTGTTTCTGTTGGGCAGCTTATTAATAGCTACCAGCCTACAGGGGCAAACTTTGGTAGGTGTGATTACAGACCACGAAAGTGGATTAACCCTGCCAGGTGCCAGCATTGCAGTTAGAGGTACCACCTTAGGAACCACATCCGGGCCTAATGGTGATTACACTCTTAATTTACCAGCAGGAACACACACTATTGCTGTGCATTTTGTGGGATACACAACACAAGAATTTGTTGTTACCATTACGCAAGGCGAAACCATAATAAGAAACATCGGCCTTCAAACGGAAGTACACTTATTCGACGAATTTGTAGTAGTGGGATATGGCACTCAGCTAAAAAGGGTTGTAACTGGAGCCATATCCCGAGTTGATGCCGATGAGATATCAGAAACCCCCATCTTGAGGGTTGAACAGGCGCTACAAGGTAGAACCGCAGGGGTATCGGTAACCAACTTATCCGGTCAACCGGGCGAACCACCCACAGTGCGCATCAGAGGCACGGGAACTACCGGAGATGCAGCTCCACTCTTTATTGTGGATGGGATGGCTGTTGGCGGTATCGAGTTCCTAAATCCCAGCGATATTGAGTCAATTGAGGTACTTAAAGACGCGGCTTCTGCAGCAATCTATGGTGCGAGAGCAGCAAATGGGGTAATTCTGATAACCACCAAAAGACCAAACAGAGGCGATATGTCTGTTACATATACCGGATATATTGGTTTTCAAAATGTTGCCCGTACCTTGGACTTGCTTAATGCAGAACAATATAAAATGATGATGAACGAAGGGGCAAGAAATGCGGGCCTAACCGAACCCTTCAATCTAAACGAAATACCTGCTTTTAACACCAACTGGCAGGATGCAATTTTCACACCAAATGCCCCAATGGTAAATCACAATTTATCGGTTTCGGGAGGCACCGAAAGGTCATCTTATTTCTCTTCTCTTTCCTATTTTTCTCAGCAAGGAATCATTGGTGGAGAAAATTCTCATTTCGAGCGTATTTCTGCAAGGCTAAACACAAGCCATACGGTAAACGACTTTATGAACTTCGGGAGCAACTTTGCATACACACATACCATGCAAAGAGGCATTGCATCTAATACTTCTTTCAACGGTGCATTTAGTAGTGCCTTGAATCTTGACCCACTTACACCCCTCTTTGAATCTCGACAAAACATCTTGGGCAACGCCCCTTATGCAACCGAACCTGTGGTAAGAGACCGAGATGGCAATGTGTTTGGAATTTCAAGGCTTGTTGGGGCTGAGATAGTAAATCCAGCAGCAATGTTGGCCATTCAGACTGGCGAAACTCGCGTTGACAAGCTTGTAGGTAAAGTGTATGGCGAGCTTGAACTATTGGAAGGACTTAGATTCAACTCAAATGTATCCATCGATTTGGCATTTCTAATCAACGATGACCACACTCCTTTATTCTTCCTAAACAGTGCCCAGCGGAATACCGAACGAACTTCGGTAAGCAAAACTATTAATCGCTGGTTCACTTGGCAATGGGAGAACACATTATCCTACAACCGAAGCTTCGGCGAACACAACATTTCTGCTTTAGCGGGTGTATCAGCAAGAAAGCTTAACTTGGAAAATCTGTATGGATTTAACTCAGGGGTTCCAATTCTCGACCCAAGACATGTTTATCTCAATATGGCCTTAGATACTTTGTGGGTAGCCACAGGTGGAGCTGGTCATCACGCATTGCTATCTCAGTTTGCCCGCGTGATGTACGACTACAAACGCCGATATGCTGTTACTGCAATCATTCGCCGCGATGGGTCATCAAGGTTTGGGCCGCAAAACCGCTTTGGTATTTTCCCATCGTTGGGTGCAAGTTGGGTAATCAGCGACGAGCCATTTTTCCCCCAAATCAACAATCTTGACATTTTGAGAATTAGGGCATCTTGGGGTATCAATGGTAACGAAAACATTGGTGATTTTCAATTTATTTCAGCCATCAGAACGGCTGCCTTAGGCTATATTTTTGGTGGTGGTAGAAGCATTGGAGCCATACCTGCATTTATGGAAAACCAAGAAATACGCTGGGAACAGTCGGAAATGATTGATGTAGGCTTGGAGTGGGGTGCATTCAACAACCGCCTTACTGGTGTATTAAACTTTTATGAAAGAAACACTGGTGGTCTGTTGGAAAGAGTACCCATACCAGCACATGTGGGCAACGACCCTCCGTTTGCAAATGTAGGTAGCGTAAGAAACCGTGGAGTAGAGTTTTCTTTAGACTGGCGAAATTACTCCCCGACTTTCTCTTATTCCATGGGCTTCAATGCCGCTTACAACCAGAACAAGATAACCCACATTGGAAACGAACAGGGTGTATTGCCAGGTGCAAGTTGGGCAATTGCAGGTATGGTAACCCGCGGACAGGTAGGTATGCCAATTGGCTACTTCTGGGGATACCGTACGGATGGTCTGTTTCAAAACCAAGCTGATATATTTAGGCATGTAAACAGAAACGGTAATTTGCTTCAACCAAACGCCCGTCCGGGAGATGTGCGGTTTGTAGATGTTGACGGCGATGGAGCCATTACACCTTCAGATAGAACCAAGATTGGAAACCCAATGCCCGATTGGACTTTTGGCTATAATGCAAATTTCAGATATAGGAATTTCGACCTTTCTATGCTGATTGTTGGTAGCTTGGGCAACGACATTTTCAATGGAATGATTCGTCAGGACTTACGGTTTACCAACCGCACAACCGAAATCTTAGAAAGATGGACTGGCGAAGGAACATCTAACCAAATTCCCAGATTCACTTGGATTGACACAAATCACAATTATAGAGTTTCTGATCTTTTTATAGAGGATGGATCCTTCTTGCGCATGAGAAATCTTCAAATCGGGTACAGCATTCCCAGTAATTTGCTCAATAGAATCCGTGCCTCCAACTGGAGAATTTATGTATCTGTTGAGAACCTTTTTACCTTGACACGATATTCTGGTGCTGACCCCGAAATTGGAGCTATGAGTCCTTTCAACGCCGGTATCGACAGGGGTGTTTACCCTCATGCTAGGACATTCCGAATTGGCACATCCTTATCATTCTAACCTAAAGACATTGTAAAATGAAGAATCGCATTTCAAATATAGGAAAACTGCTTGTAGTTTTATTAATGTTGAGCGCATGTAATGAGGATTTTCTTGATCTTCAACCACTTGACCAAGTTTTGACTACAAATTTTTACCAAACTGAGGAACAAGCATTTCAAGCCCTTGTGGCGGTGTACGACGCGCTTACCTATCAAGCCGCACCTGGCGTTGCCTGGGCACCCTTTGTTACGGTTGCGGATATACTTTCTGACGATGCCCATGCTGGTGGCGGTGATGCAAACGACGGAATGTTGGCAAACGAGCTGAACACCCACAGGATATCAACTACCAATCCGATAGTACATTCTATTTGGGTAAGCAATTATGTTGGAATTTATAGGGCCAACCTTTTTCTGGAAATTATTGATGGGATAAATGCGCCCGCTGCTTTCAAAGAAAGAACTATTGCGGAAGCCAAATTTTTAAGAGCATATTTTTATTTAGAATTAGTCAGGTATTTTGAAAACATACCACTTTTAACTCGTACGCTCAGGAGCCCATCTGAATACAATGTAAGGCAAAGCCC
>DMJL01000094.1:23382-23599 GCA_003451785.1 Bacteroidales bacterium | reverse complement strand
AAATAGATGAGCACATTCATTCTGGTGTTCTTCAGGATGAAATCATCGAACTTACAGTAAAAGAAGGCACAACAACAAGCAAGTTAAGACTCAGGAAAATAAGGTTTTACGATAGGGTCTTAAAGCGTGAGTTTGAGTTTTTAACCAATTTATTTGAAATGCGACCTGATTTAGTGGCAGCTATTTACAAGTTGCGCTGGCAAATAGAGTTGCTTTT